>CANQSE010000070.1 GCA_947626405.1 uncultured Acetatifactor sp.
ATACTTACCCCGTAAGACACAATTACATGAAAGTCCAGAACAAGCTGATCATTGTCCAGGGAAACGCTTATGCCCCGCGTAATGCTGTCACGCTTCAAAAGACGCACCAGGCCGTCGCGGACGCTGATTCCCGCCATTCCGACGATCCCGAAACATTCAACCGCAACGCTTCCCGCATACTGAGCGATCACTTCTCTGTCGATAATGATGTTTCCCAAATGAGTATTCATAGAAGAATCTTTCATGGTATCAATTTCCTTTCCCGTGATTATTGGCTGATGCCTATACCTTTCTATCTTACCATTTTTCTCCGCAAAAGCAAACAATAAACTCAAAATTTAAAAAAAAAATTTTTTTCACTTGCTTTTTCGGCACATATCTGTTAGTATAACAATGTTGCTGGCGTGTTCGCCCGACGGAGCATAATAACAGAGTCGAGGAGGTGTCAAAATGGCTAAGTGTGATATTTGCGGCAAGAGTGTTCATTTTGGTAACAATGTAAGCCATTCTAATAGAAAAAGCAATACGACCTGGAACTCCAACGTAAAGAAAGTGAAATGCAAGGTAAACGGTGGTGCCAAGAGAATACATGTCTGCACCAGATGTTTGAGATCCGGTATTGTCGAGAGGGCTTAAATTTTTTCCGGAAAAAAGAGCAGTCGCACTGCTCTTTTTTGTTTTCGCTTTTTATTCCAGTTTTATGTTAATTGTTTTCTGTTGAGCGTTCTCTGTTGAGCGTTCTTTGTTAATTGTTTTCTTCCTCTCTGCTTCTGCGCCGCATATATTCACGGTTTATACACCTGGCCAGCTCCTCGTCTCCGGAAATATTGTCGGGATGAAAAATCTTTACCAGATCCCTGTAGCGCTTTCTAAGCGCAAGAGGATTGTTTGCTCCTCTGAAAAAAATACCCACCGATTCTTCCTCAATAGCCGAAAAACCCTCGCCGCGGGTACGGCTTGTCCGTTCCTCCAGCGCTTTTCTCTGGCGTTCCAGGCTGCGTCTGTCCTCGTCAAGCTGGCGAAAACCGTCCTGAAGTATGGCAAGCTTTTTTTCCATAAAAAGGCTTTCCTCCTTAAGGCGCTTCCTCTCCTGTACGGTACGCCTGTTTAACTCGTCAAGCTCCCTGCGAAACTGCACTCTCTCGTTTGTGAACTTTTCACGCGAGGCTTCAAGCTCTCTGCGCTCGTTTTCAAGCCGGATATTCTCCTGAAACAGCCACACCTTGGCCTCCCTGAGTTCTTCCATATCCTCCGCTCCGGCTATATCTTCCCAATCAATCATTTTGAATCCGTCAACCTTCCAATCCTGACGCTTTTAGCAAGCACGGCGGTTCGCAACCACGCGAGACCAACGCTTTCCGCATACACACACGTCCACGGCTTTTGCAGTCACATAAACTTCGCAGGACACGCGCATCAGTCGCCGCAGGACAAGTTATATCCCAGGAACAACAACAGAGCAATGATAATCAGGCCAACCAGGCGATTGTGGATAATCAGCATAAGGAACATGCCGGCGGCGATAAGGAAAGAAACAGCACCTATCAGCTTTTTCATAATCACCCATAGCGTATTATCTCACTCATAATATATGCAGAGCCGCGGTAATTTGGAATTATTGCTCCCCGCTTTCCGTTTTATCGGGGAATGCTATGTCAACAACCTCTGCGTCCGACATTTCTTCCTTATTCTTTGGCTTTGTGAATTTGTCCACCAGATCCGGAATAAGGTCAAGAACCTTGGTAACCACATCCTGATTCTTGATATTCACAAGCTTTGTGCTGCCGTCCTTGATTACAATCACGGCGCTGGGCGTCATCTTTCCGCCGAGTCCGCCCGCCCCCGACGCGGAATTTTTATCCCCGTTGGAACCCGCTCCCGCGCCTACACCGAAGCTGACGTCAACAAGCGGCAGAATGATAGTATCGCCGACCTGTGTCGCCTCCCCCACAACGGTCTTTGTAGACAGCACGGTATCCATGCCCTTAAGAAGCGACTCCACCACTCCCTGAAACTGATTTTCTTTTTCCGCCATACTTTTCCTTTCCTTTCCCCGCGCTTTAACACGCTGCTGAATCTGCAGCCGTTATGCGTTTTTCGCCTCATTCTTCGGATGCGGTTTTAACATGCCCAGGAAGCTTCTCAGCCTGCCGTCCAGCGCGACACGAATCACATGCCACACAAGCACCCCCGTCACAACAAATCCGGAAGCCCTGAGACTGCCCTCCAGCACCGTGCGCTCAAAATCCGGCTCAACCTTCACCTTTTTTCCGAGCAACGGCATAAACATACTGTACACGCCGTAAACATATCCCGTTGTGTCAGGCGAGCCGGTTCCGAAAATTATTTCCGCCCTGACTTTTGAAGGCCCAAGGCTCTTTAAGATCCTGACAAGTCTCGCAAGCACACTGCCAAAAAGCTGCTTTGTCTCATCCCTGAGCAAAAGCTCCCTGTAATAAGATATATTTTGCCAAATCGCTTTTATTTTATCATAAACCGAACGTATTGTGTACCGTATTTTTTCAAATTTTCCCCGAATGCCCGCCGAACCATTGTCATCTGCGGATTCAGACGCGTCAGCCTTGCTATTTTCATCCGTCGCAATATTTTCATCTGCGGGTTCGGATGCGGCAGCCTTGCACTTCCCGTCCGTCGCAATATTTTCATCTGCGGGTTCGGATGCGGCAGCCTTGCACTTCCCGTCCGTCGCAATATTTTCATCTGCGGACTCGGACGCGGCACAAATACCTTCTCCGGAGTGCTGCCGTTTGACGCCTTCTTTTTTACATTTCATGGTATTCGTACCGGTACCGCCGCTTTCACCTGCCGCCGCGTTTTCAGTCGCACTGGAGCTCCCGTTTTCATCTGCCATCGCGTTTTCCGTCGCCCCGGAGCTCCCGTTTTCGTCCGCCGTCGCGTTTTTTTCTCCGGAGTGCGATTTTTTCTCCTTGAGCCTCCATACAGGGAAGCACAGAACCTTTACCGCGGCCTTTACAGGGGGCTTGTCCTCGCCGGAACCGTCTGCACAAACCCTCACAAGCCCAAACAGCCATCCTGCCCTCACCCTGAAAGACAGACCGTTTTCATTTTTTTCTGCCCTGATCCTGTAAGTAATCGGGAAAAAAAGCACAAGAAGCAGGATCGCGAGCGCAAGTCCCAGAACCGCCAGCAGCAGGATGCCTGACACCGCCAGCACCCGCAGCACCACTCCTAACATAACAAATACTCCTTAAGCCCGCAGTCTCCTCTTGCGGCGAGACATTCCCTCACCATACGTTCAACGATTCCCACGGCTTCATCATAGTTCCCTGCAATCCCGACCACATAAGGGGGATTATTCCTGTAATATCTCTGGGCAAGCTGCCTGGCGTCGTAGATTTCAAGCTGATCGGATGCATTTTTAGAAACCGTCACCAAAAAAACACCGGACAAAAGAGGTCTTTTTTCCAGCTTTGACATAATTTTGTCCAGTTTTTTCTCTTTGATACTCTCACCCAGATAAAGACCCGGATGATAAGTAATTGGTATCGACATACCGATTTCCTGCCTTTGCTAATAAAAGTATAACATATGAATGGCGTTTTGCAACAAAAATAAGTCCGATTTTGCGGAATCAGGGCACAGTTGACAAATTGACAAAATCTTTTATACTATCATGTAGAGCTATCATGCAGAAAATCCTGAAAAATCTTTACCGTGAGCGCCATGGGCGAAGGGAGAAAACTTATGAAGTCTGTTGCGAGAATGGAATTGAAACCGGGCATGGTACTGGCAGAGGATGTGCTCTGGCAGGATGAGGTACTTATCAGCGCGGGCACTGTGCTGACACATAAACACATAGAACGTATGGTACGTCATTCCATCATGATTGTCACTATCATGGAAGAAATCGATCTTGCCACCACTCACTTTCAAAAGCTGAGATTTTCCGAGGAATTTAATGCTTTTGAGCAGAAACACACCCAAAACCTTATTTTATTCAAAAAACTGATCACTGATTTAGCAACACGCGGAACCGCGATCCCTGAGCAGGATCTTCTCAATATTTATAATGATATGAGAATGACCTATTCAAACGGCTATGTACTGCTCGACTATCTCTATAACCTGATGCCCAACGAAGACGAGCTGACCTTCAACCACTGCCTTAACTCTGCCCTGCTCGCCGGAGCCTTTGCAGAGTGGATCTCCATGCAGCAGGCCGGCAAAATGGATCTGATCCTTTCCGGCTTTTATTATGATATCGGAAAGCTCCAGATCCCCTATACCCTTTTGTGGCGCCCCGGAAAGCTTACGCCGGAGGAATTTGAAATTGTAAAAAAACACCCTGTAATAGGATATGTAATGCTTAAAGACACCGGAATTTCCCAAAACGTTCTTGGCGCCGTGCTTATGCACCATGAGCGCATGGACGGCAGCGGCTACCCGCGCAGGCTCACCGGAGAGCAAATCAGCGTTTTCGCCCGCTATATTGCAATCGTGGACACTTATATTGCAATGGCGTCTCCCAGGCCGCACAGGGCCGCCCTCACCCCGGTGGATGAGGTAGAATCCGCGCCTCACTTTTCATACCGCCAGCTGATTCTCAGGGGACCGCTATGTTCAGCCGTGATTTGACCCTCGCCAAATATGACGCCGAGCTTCTTGTGCCCCTTATGAAAAGGATCGCAGACGCTCAGATAGGCTCAAGGGTACAGCTTAACGACGATTCGGTCTGGGAAGTGTTCATCATACATCCCGACAGATTCTCACGGCCAATCCTAAAAAACGAAGATCAGCAGATAATCGACCTCATGGAACGGCCTGATCTGGAAATAGTAAAGATGATGTGACACACTCTATTCAACCCCGCGCTTTTCATGTCCTGAGGTATGGGGGCCCGAAAACATTTTTCCCTGAGCGTATTCCTTAAGGATCATCTTTGTCTCGTCACCTGACTCAAGCGTAAAATCAAACCTTGCCGTGGCAGCGCCGTGGAGAGTTTCACAATCCGCTGCCATGGAAAGGGGCACGCTGTTATATATCACGTTCAGGCAGCGTCTGCAGTCGCGCAGTACGGGAAACCTCACCCTGAACCTGTCCTCAAGCCACAGAATGTCCTCTCCGTCGGCCCTGCAGCCTGCAGTTGTCTTCTGCAGGCAGTTTGCCGTTACCATCATTGGTATTCTTCCGTAGACAACCTTTTCCCACGATATTTCAGGCATCACATTAAACGCCCTGTCAATAAGCTCACGCTGCTGTGCGCCGTTAAGTTCAAACGGAATACACAATCCTTCAAGATAAGAAGCATATGTTTTTACCGCCTCAGTGTTCCACGCATAAAGCCCCGCGTCGCCCCTGAGCGAAAAGCTGCTTTTATCGTGTCTCCGTGATAATTCCCTGGATAAAAATCCAAGCTCATCAAATGATCTCACCAAAAATCCGTGTATTACTCCCCCGTCCGCAAGCCTGCACAGTTCCTTAAGTTCGTTTTCTGCACCGTGGCGCATCACATATGGCAGGGCGGCCATAAACTGCGGCATAACGCCAACATTTTCTGCGTTACAGGTTGAAGCAATTTCCCTGAGCTTATCAGGGCACTCATCCCTACTTAAAAATAAAAGTCCGCAATCCACATACACACGAAGCGGCGTGAAAGTACGATTATCCCTTAAAAAATCCGCCAGTGCGCATAGCTGCTCATAAGTCCTTACACATACTGAAAATTCGGAAGAAATGTTCGTTGACTGATATGGTCGATTTTTTGCGGCAGAAATTGACCAAGTTGGTCTATGCGTGTTCGTTCCTTTTTGCTGCGCGCATTTTTCGTTTTTTTCGCCATCGTCAGCACACTGCGATTTATTTTCGTCAGCACTCAGCGCTTTATTTGCGTCAGTACATATCGATTTATTTTCGTAAGCACTCAGAGTTTTATTTGCGTCAGTACATATCGATTTATTTACGCCGGCACTCAGCGCTTTATTTAGAAGCATATCCTGCAGATTTTCCTGTGCCCTCCGCCTGAGCTCGTTTATGTCCTTAAGCGGGTAAAAGGCGTCAGGGCTTACCGTGATTTTAATATTTTCGGCTTCAAATGGAGTGTCGCCTAATTTTTTTAACCGGCTTATTATGTTTTCCTCAGTTATCGGGCGGCTTAAAGCCCTTTCAACCACATTTCCTGAAACCTTTGCCTCGATTCCGTTTCGTCTCATGACTACTACGGCAGGATTCCCGACCTTAAATTCCGCTTCCATATCAACGGCAATCGCCGGACGGCGTTCAAGGTATTTACTGCGTATCACCCTGAGCAGCTCCTCGTCGGTCTCACGGTAGGCGGGCTGCCCGACGCTTATCATCTCCCTGCCGTTTTTTCTGTACAAATACCCCTCGCTGAGACTACCTCTCACATACAGGGATGATAAAAATTTTATGTCTTCCTCCTCAACCTCGTAGGTCTCACCTGCGCCGTCTCCGTATTTTTCCACAAGCTCAAGGTATCTGTCAATGTATTTCCGGTAACAGGCGGTGACTCCCGCCACATATTCCGGTTTTTTCATACGTCCCTCAATCTTCAGGGAATCAATTCCAATATTCAGAATCGCGGGAAGATTCTCAATTGAACACATGTCCTTCATGCTCAGGGGATAGCAGACTTTTCCCTTCCCGACCCTGTATGGCAGACGGCACGGCTGGGCGCAGCGCCCTCTGTTTCCGCTCCTTCCTCCCAGTATACTGCTGAAAAGACACTGTCCCGAATAGCAGTAACACATTGCTCCGTGTATAAAAGCCTCTATCTCCAAACCTGTCCGGCTTTTTAAACGCGCAAGCTCGTCAATTCCAAGCTCCCTGGCGGGAACAATCCTTTTTACGCCCATTGTCTTTAAAAGTCCGGCTCCGTATTCCGTGCAGAGGGTCATCTGAGTGCTCGCGTGGAGCTCGAGCTCAGGAAAAGAGCGCCTAATAACGCCAAGCGCTCCCAAATCCTGTATTATAACTCCGTTTAGTCCCGCACGATACAGAGGGTCGATAAAATCAGGAAGTTCTTCAAGCTCCTGCTCCTTAAAGAGCGTATTTACCGTAAGGTAGACTTTTACCCCATACATCCGGCCAAAACCGATACATTCAATGAGCTCGTCCTCTGTGAAGTTTTCGGCATATGCCCTGGCTCCGTATTTTTGTCCTCCCAGGTATACCGCATCGGCTCCGGCGCTTACCGCGCCGTAAAACGCCTGCGGATTACCCGCCGGAGCCAGAAGTTCCGGTTTCTTTCTCTCCATAATTAATCCGCCATATCAGAAAAGCTGCCCGAATACGCGGACAGCCGACTTTTTCCATATATTTATTTGCTTTTTTTAAGTTCGGTCTCGAGCCGGACGATCTTTTTTGCGTCTTCCTCGCGTCCCTGCTGGAGCTCCTTAAGCTGATCCTGAGTGTTTTCCAGCTTGATCTGCGTGGAAATCAGTTCGTGTTTGATATCGTATAATTCCTTTTCCTTGGCGTGGAGCTCCTCCTCGATAACGGAGATCTGTTTTTTTGCCTTGAAATAGTCGTCGGCAATGTTGAGCTGGAGAAGCACTCCCTGAGTATCCATCGGCTGGCGCCTGAAGCTGTCAACCTTAGTGTACTCGTTCAGCTTGTTGTTGATATAGGAAGCAACCTTCTGAAGGTATTCCTCGCTTTCGTACCCGCTCAGCGTAAAGACCTTGCCGCCTATGATAACCTCAGTATCCGTTTTGGAAGACATAATACCACTCCTTTTGTTATCCGCCGTAATTTAACCCTGTCCCCACGATTGCCAGACACATTTACAGTATAGCTCAAATTTTCCGCACAGGCAAGCACTTTCTGTGCGGCTTCATCTCCTGAGACAACAAGTTCAGCATTTCCCTTGCAAGTCACGCCCGGTACTGCCGATGTTCTCCCGACAGACACGCTTTCACTCGGCTTTCTGTTACTTTCTTAAAGCAACCCGAGATGACGGTACGCAAAATCCGTGACGACTCTGCCCCTCGGCGTCCGGTTCAACAGACCGTTCTGTATCAGATACGGCTCATAGACGTCCTCTATGGTTCCTGCGTCCTCTCCGATTGCCGCCGCCAGCGTGTCAAGGCCCACAGGGCCACCGTCAAACTTGTTTATCATGGTGTTGAGAATACTTCTGTCTATATGATCAAGCCCAAGCCTGTCCACATCCATCAGATCCAGAGCGGTACGCGCCACATCCTCGGTAATCACGCCGTCATATTTGACCTGCGCAAAATCCCTCACGCGCTTTAATATCCTGTTTGCGAGCCTTGGCGTCCCCCGGCTCCTCCTTGCCATCTCAAGCGCTCCCCCTGTCTCCGTCTCCACCTCAAGGATCCTCGAGGAGTGGAGAATAATGGTCTGAAGCTCCTCCACTGTGTAAAATTCAAGATGATATACCATCCCGAAACGATCCCTCAACGGAGCGCTTAAAAGTCCGGCCCTGGTAGTGGCTCCGACAAGCGTAAACTTAGGCAGTTCAAGCCGTACCGAACGCGCCGTGGAGCCCTTGCCGATCATAATATCTATGCAGTAATCCTCCATTGCAGGGTAAAGCACTTCTTCAACCTGACGGTTAAGCCTGTGGATCTCGTCAACAAAAAGAAGATCGCCCTCCTCCAGATTGTTAAGGATTGCAGCCATCTCTCCCGGCTTTTCAATCGCCGGTCCGCTCGTCACCTTGAGGTGTACGCCCATCTCGTTTGCTATAATTCCTGCCAGTGTGGTCTTGCCAAGTCCCGGAGGGCCGTAAAACAACACGTGATCAAGGGCGTCCTTCCTCTGCTTCGCCGCCTCTATATAGATTTTAAGATTTTCCTTCACCTTTTTCTGTCCGATGTAGTCGTCCAGCTTCTGAGGACGCAGAGACCCTTCTATCTTCACATCCTCCTCGGTGATATTAGTCTCGATCATTCGCTTTGGCATAAGGAAATGTTCCTTTCTGTTGCTACGGATGAATTACATTTTAAAAATTATATTCTAAAAAATTATATTCTGTTATGAAGTGACTTTTGTCAAGATGCAAATTTGCATTTCACAAACTTTTTCTTTCCTCTGACAAATCTCAC
>CANQSE010000071.1 GCA_947626405.1 uncultured Acetatifactor sp.
GGCGCCTGTAATTGATAAGGCGGAAGCTGTGACTCCAACCGCAGGTAATTTCAGCGTTTCCCGCGCTTTCAGCGACGATATGATACTACAGCGCGACGACTATATCAGGATATGGGGGAGCGCACCCGGTGAGGACGGCAATACGATATGCGCTGAATTTAAGGGACTTAAGGGTTCCGCCGTGGTGAGAGACGGAAAGTGGCTGATCACATTGGACGGAACACTGGAGGCGTCCGCGGAGCAGGGACATTCACTTCGCGTATACAGCGCTTCATCGGAAACGGTATTTGAAAATGTGCTGGTGGGCGATGTGTATCTGTGCATCGGTCAGTCCAACGCGGTTTATATGGTGGCAAATTATCTTGAAGATGTACGGAATGACGACACATGCAATAAGGACTTTATCCGCTCAGATATCTCAGATACCGATAATATTCGGGTGATCCGAAATATGATGGGCGATCCCACTATGGGCGGTGATATAACTTCCGTCGCGGCGGAGGATGTGATGCACAATCGCGGCTGGCAGAAGCCTGAAGCAGCCGCCATGCAGACAAGCGCAGTTGGATATTTCTTTGCAAAACAGATTATTGAGCGCACGGACAATGAAATTCCTGTAGGAATTATCGAATGTGGCGATTCGGGTTTTCAGCTTTCTGCATTTATGTCTGCTGAGACAGCGCAAAAGTGCGGAGCGGATGAGTACAACGAAAAGAGAAAGGGTTATTATGGGGACAGCATAAACGGCCTGCAGCGCTCACGCTTTATCTTTAATCAATATATTTCGCCTTTTTTAAACTTTACCGTCAGCGGAATGATCTGGTATCAGGGAGAAAGTGATGCGCCTGGAGATCTGCCGGAGCTTTATCCGGAGCGTTTTGCCGCGGTTGTTCAGGATTACAGGGACAGAATTGACCAGAATTATCATGATTTTCCCGTATTTGTGATGGAGCTTACCCCGGAATATTCAAAACCTGATTCCTATACTGGCGACGACTGGGCTTATATTAACGTTGGGCGTGTTCGTTCCTATATGGGAAACATTCCTTCTCTTGTACCTAATACGTTTATCGCGGTATCTTCCGATCTGTGGAAGAACCGTCAGTATGCAAACCAGCTTCATCCGTACTGCAAATGGTCAATGGCAAAGCGGGCGGCGGAAATTGCCATGCCAATTCTGTACGGTTCCTACACAGACGGGGAACTGCAGAATACCTGTGCGCCTACTTACAGTGCATGTCTTTCGGCTGAGGACAACGAGGTGGTGCTGCAGTTTGTTTTTACCGGAGGCGGCCTGAAGACAAGCGGGGACGGCGAAGCGTCCGGATTTGAAATTTTGTCATGCGACGACAAATGGAAAGCGCCGAAAAGCGTTGTGGTTAACGGAGATACCGTAACTGTGACAAGCGATGAAACTATTTGCGGCGTTCGTTATTTTGGAAAAACAGGAAGCTGTTATCCGGAGAAGGTCAATGTAAGCAGCGGCACCGGCGTCCCCATGGCGGCCTTCTGCTGGATTGCCCGGTAACGGCAATTTCAGAAATTGGAAGACGGGCTTGTGAAAAAAAGCCCTTGCAAAAAAATGTAATTACTGATAAAATGACTATCAGTGTGTAGCTGAAACGGCGTAAGTCCAACTTTGGGACTTACGCCGTTTGTGTTTGACGGGTAATTATAGAATAAATTCGCCTGGAATGGAGGTTGTCATGGAACAAAATCAGTCTTATCTTGCCACGGAAAAAGTGGCTAAACTCATGGGCAAATATGCAGTGCCCTGTATTATTTCCCTGCTCGTGGGAGCGCTTTACAACATCGTTGATCAAATTTTTATTGCAAACGCAAGCTATCTGGGTTCATACGGCAATGCTGCAAACACCGTTGTGTTTCCATTAACGGTAATTGCACTGGCCGTTGCGGTTATGATCGGTGACGGCTGCTGCGCATTTTTCAGCCTGAACCTGGGAAAAGGGGACAAGACGGCTGCTGGCAGCAGTATTGGTCTTTCCGTGCTGATGACTGTCGTCAGCAGCGTTTTTATATGCGCCATGTATCTTATTTTTTCCACGCCTGTCATCACGGTATTCGGAGGAACCGTAAACGAAGAAACTTTTGCGTTATCAAAGGAATATTTTCATTATATTTCAATCGGTATTCCGTTTTATATGTTCGGGCAGGCGATGAATCCGGTAATACGTGCTGACGGAAGCCCAAAATTTGCAATGTTTTCAACGCTTTTGGGCGCCGTATTAAACATTATTCTCGATCCGATTTTTATATTTTGCTTTCACTGGGGCATGATGGGCGCCGCCGTGGCGACGGTGATCGGGCAGATTGCGACGGCTCTGCTTTCGCTTTATTATATTTTGCATATAAAGTCTGTAAAATTATCCAGGCAGGATTTCCGGTGGAAAAAAGAAATTGCAGGCCGTACGCTTTCGCTTGGAATTTGCAGCTTTCTGTCTCAAATATCGTTGGTGGCGGCCATGGCGGCGATCAACAATATGGTCCGTAAATACAGCGCGCTGGATCCTGTTTTCGGGCAGGAAATGTATGCGCAGATTCCGATGGCGGTTGTAGGTATTGTCATGAAGGTTTTTCAGATTGTAATATCAATTGTCATCGGAATGGCGGCTGGGTGTATTCCGGTTGTGGGATATAACATGGGAGCAGGACGGAATGAGCGGGTCAAAAAACTTTTTTCGCTGCTTCTGACCTGCGAAGCAGCAGTCGGCCTTATTGCTCTTGCTGTTGTGGAATTTCTGCCCCGTCAGATGATTGGTATTTTCGGGTCGGCAAATGAAAGCGTTTATTATACTGAATTTGCCGTAAAAGCTTTCCGAATCTATCTTTGCATGATTGTTTTTGCCTGCCTTAACAAGGCGACATTTATTTTCCTTCAGGCAATGGGAAAGGCGGTTGTTTCGACTATGCTGTCAATGATTCGTGAGATTGTGTTTGGGGTGGGATTTGCTCTTGTTCTGCCTTTGTTTTTCGGCCTTGACGGAGTGCTTTATTCCATGCCTGTCTCCGATATTCTGACAGCCATTGTATCTGCCGCTATTATTGTTACAACTTATAAGCAATTATCCGGCAAAAATAAGATCTGAAATTCTGCTGATGATACGTATTTCTTAATGGAAATGGAATTAAAGATTTTAAAATCTGCAGACAGCGTATTGGAACTTACGTAAAGGAAAGTCAGGACCGTGACATACATGCCCATGCACAAAGCTTACCAGCTCATCCAGTCTACATCGTGCTTTATCTGCTTGATGTTTCGATTAATTTTATCAAGCTGCTCACTCTGATAAGCCATCTCGGAAAGCTTTCTGCGTTCCATATCCAGAATTTCCTGCTGTTTTTGTTCCATCTTCTGTTGGTGCATATAGACGTCGAAAAGATTCACTGCTTCCTTTAAGGAATCAGCTTTCTGGTTTGCATAGCTTTGAACAAAATGATTGATTGCCATGCTGAAACGATAATCCGGCGGCACATAGGAAAGAGCTTCCGCCATGGCTCGTATCCGGTCATCAATTTCCTGCTGGAGCAGAGGAATAACCGCTGTATTTTTCTTTATGACACGTTTTGCGAAGATCACGGAAAAAATTGTTGCAATCACAGAAAGTGCAAACATAGCCGGAAGCAGAAAAATGATGCAGGGAAATAAACCGCCCCAGAGAACCAATGAGAGCACTATACTGACAAGACCTAAAAAACCGCCTTTGGGGAGCATGCCAAGAAACTTTGCTCCCAGCGTTGTTTCGCTCAGCCATTGATCGTAAACGTCAAACAGAGCCTGTCCGTCCGAGGCATGAACCACATTTGTAATGATAAGAAATAATATAATAAAGGGAATGGCAAGGCAAAATGTCCATACAAATGCAGAGATAAAAGGCCTGATAAATGCCGTGCTGACGGTTTCCCGCGCTTCCTTTACTTCTTTTTCCAGAGCTTCCTGACGGTCGCAGACCTGCTCCATCTCTTTTAAAGGTCCGCTCAGGCGGGCATACAACCCGAATATATCCCGCACCGTTTCGATGCTTCCGACTTCCACAATAGGATATGCGCCGCCGGCCTTAATGACCTGTTCCATATGTATTCTCCCTCGTATGATGTACCTGTCAATTCCCAGGCTCTGACATGTAGCTGCGAATCGTTTTTCCGGTTGCCTGACTTTTGTCGGAGTTTTTTTCTCCGAATGCAAATCATGTCATAGTATATCAAATAGGTCAAAAACTGTCAACTTTTCCGGATATCTTTTCTCCCGCGTCGAATTACCTTCACATGTACAACCTTAGTTTGCATATGGTGTTTTGCAGAGAATTGTTATTTTTTTATCAATTTTAGAAAAGCCGTTGCAAATAAGCCCTGACTATGGTACACTAAAGCTTACAGAAATGACAAAAAAATAACAATCATTATTAAAAGCAATCGGAGGAAAATCAAATGGCAAAAAAAGTAGTTTTAGCCGGAGCATGCCGTACCGCAATCGGTACTATGGGCGGCTCACTGAGCACCACTCCCGCCGCGGATCTGGGTGCAATTGTTATCAAGGAGGCGCTTAAGAGGGCAGGCGTTGCGCCCGAGGCCGTTGATCAGGTCTACATGGGCTGCGTGATCCAGGCAGGCCAGGGCCAGAATGTAGCGCGTCAGGCTTCCATCAAGGCAGGACTTCCCGTTGAGGTTCCCGCTGTGACCATGAATGTCGTCTGCGGTTCGGGCTTAAACTGCGTAAACCAGGCTGCTCAGATGATTCTGGCAGGAGATGCCGACATCGTTGTGGCAGGCGGTATGGAAAACATGTCCATGGCTCCCTATGCGATCCCTCAGGGCCGTTACGGATACAGAATGAATAACGGCGTATTGGTGGATACCATGATCAAGGATGCTCTGTGGGATGCTTTCAACGATTACCACATGATCAAGACCGCCGACAATATCTGCGAGGAATGGGGCCTTACCAGAGAAGAACTGGACGAGTTCGCATTAAAGAGCCAGCAGAAGACTGAAGCGGCGCAGAAGTCAGGCGCTTTCAAGGCCGAGATCGTTCCCGTAGAAGTAAAGAAAAAGAAAGAGACAGTCATTTTTGATACGGACGAAGGTCCGAGACCCGGCTCCACCATGGAAGGTCTCGCAAAGCTCCGTCCCATCAACCCGGGCGGATTCGTTACAGCCGGAAACGCTTCCGGTATCAACGACGGTGCGGCTGCTATCGTGGTGATGAGCGAGGAGAAGGCTAAGGAACTCGGCGTGAAGCCTATGGCGACTTACGTCGCGGGCGCTCTGGCGGGCGTTCGTCCCGAGGTGATGGGCATCGGTCCCGTCGCAGCGACCAGAAAGGTAATGGCAAAGACCGGCATGAAGATTGAAGACTTTGACATCATTGAGGCCAACGAGGCATTTGCGGCTCAGTCGGTTGCCGTGGGCAAGGATCTTGGCATTGACGTGGATAAGCAGTTAAACCCCAACGGCGGCGCCATTGCTCTTGGCCATCCCGTGGGCGCATCCGGATGCCGAATCCTTGTGACGCTGCTCTATGAGATGCAGGCGAGAGGTGCGAAGACCGGACTTGCCACACTGTGTATCGGCGGCGGCATGGGATGCGCAACGATTGTAAAGATCGAGGATTAAACTGCAGCATAACAGGAGAGAATACCAAACCGCGCAAAACGGGAGGGTATTCTCTTTGTTGCGAAAAGAACAGGGACGTAATTTTTCATCGCCCCGTCGCGTAAAACGCTCAAAGGCGAATTAATTTGCCTTGGAAAGGAAATAAAATGGAGTTTATATTGTATGAGCAAAAGGGCAATTATGCCATTATTACCATTAACAGAGAGAAGGCTCTTAACGCCTTGAACTCTCAGGTGCTTGAGGAGCTTGATTCCACTCTGGACAGCGTGGATCTTGACGTAGTGCGCTGCCTGATTCTTACCGGTGCAGGGCAGAAATCCTTTGTGGCAGGGGCTGATATTGCGGAAATGAGCACACTGACAAAGGCGCAGGGCGAGGCTTTCGGCAAGAAGGGTAACGACGTGTTCCGCAAACTGGAGACGTTTCCTGTCCCTGTGATAGCGGCGGTAAACGGCTTTGCGCTTGGCGGCGGCTGTGAGATTTCAATGAGCTGCGACATCCGTATCTGCTCCGATAACGCTGTGTTTGGACAGCCTGAGACGGGACTTGGCATTACCCCGGGCTTTGGCGGTACTCAGAGATTGGCGCGTCTCGTAGGAGCGGGTATGGCGAAGCAGATGATCTATACCGCCCGCAACATCAAGGCGGATGAAGCATATCGGATCGGCCTTGTGAACGCCGTTTATCCTCAGGAGGAGCTTCTTCCCGCTGCGGAGAAGATGGCGGCAGGTATTGCAAAGAACGCTCCCATTGCGGTACGCAACTGCAAGAAAGCCATCAACGAAGGGCTGGAAGTGGATATGGACAAGGCGATTGTGATCGAAGAAAAGCTGTTCGGGGACTGCTTCGAGACCGAGGATCAGAAGTATGGCATGGCGTTCTTCCTTGACAAAAACAAGGAGAAGGTAAAGGAGCCGTTCAAAAACTGCTGACGGGACAGGAAAGCTTAAAGCTGTATGAAACTGTATGAAAAATGCGGTTTGGAATTTTAAAAAAGATATACAAAAAAGAGATATAAAAAAGAGATATAAAAAAGAGATATAAAAAAGAGATATAAAAAAGGAGGTTCTTTCAATGAAAGTAGGTATTATAGGCGCGGGCACCATGGGTGCGGGAATTGCTCAGGCGTTTGCCATGACGGACGGCTATGACGTTTGCCTTTGCGACATCAAGCAGGAGTTTGCGGACGGCGGTAAGGCAAGAATCCTGAAAAATCTGAATTTCCTTGTAGGCAAGGAGAAAATCACGCAGGAGAAGGCTGACGCAATCGCTGCGAAGATTGTGACCGGATTAAAGGATATCTGTACGGACTGCGATCTTGTGATCGAGGTTGCCCCCGAGAATATGCAGATCAAAAAGACCACGTTCCAGGAACTTCAGTCAATTGTAAAGCCCGAGTGCATTTTTGCCACCAACACATCGTCCCTCTCCATCACTGAGATCGGCGCGGGACTTGACAGGCCCATGATCGGTATGCATTTCTTTAATCCTGCAGACAGGATGAAGCTGGTTGAGGTGATTACAGGAGCAAACACACCTGTGGAGCTGGTGGAAAAGATTAAGGATATTGCGGTACAGATCGGCAAGACCCCTGTTGAAGTGAAGGAAGCGCCGGGATTTGTAGTAAACAGGATCCTGATTCCAATGATAAACGAAGCCATAGGGATTTATGCCGACGGAATTGCAAGCGTACAGGATATCGACACGGCAATGCAGCTTGGCGCATCTCATCCTATGGGGCCTCTGGCTCTCGGCGACCTTGTCGGGCTTGACATCGTGCTTGCCATCATGGAGGTACTGCAGAGTGAGACCGGAGATCCCAAGTATCGTCCCCATCCCCTGCTTCGCAAGATGGTTCGCGCCGGAAAGCTTGGTAAGAAGACAGGCGTTGGTTTCTACGACTACAGCAAGAAATAAGATGTTTGTATGAAAAGAAAAAACGGCGGATTCCGGGGAATGTTGCCGGCTCCGCCGAAATTCAACATAAATAAATGGAGGAATGGTAATCATGGATTTTACGTTGCGCAAAGAACATGAAATGGCACGCGCCCTGTTTAAGGAGTTTGCCGAAAAGGAAGTCAAGCCCCTGGCTCAGGAAGTGGACGAGACAGAGACTTTCCCAAGAGGAACCGTTGAAAAGATGGCTAAAAACGGTTTCCTGGGAATCCCCGTACCCAAGGAGTACGGCGGGCAGGGCTGCGATCCTCTCACCTATGTTATGTGTGTGGAGGAGCTTTCCAAGGTGTGCGGCACCACCGGTGTTATCGTATCAGCTCACACCTCTCTGTGCTGTGATCCCATTATGACGTTCGGCACCGAGGAGCAGAAGCAGAAATATCTTGTTCCCCTGGCAAAGGGAGAGAAGCTGGGGGCGTTCGGACTTACCGAGCCCGGCGCCGGAACAGACGCACAGGGACAGCAGACCAAGGCTGTGCTGGACGGAGACGAGTATGTGATCAACGGCTCCAAAATCTTTATCACAAACGGTAAGGAAGCCGACGTGTATGTGATTTTTGCAGTCACCGGCATGATTGAAAAACGGGGCAGAATGATTAAGGAGATCACATCGTTTATTGTGGAAAAAGGAACTCCCGGATTTACATTCGGAACCAAGGAAAAGAAGATGGGTATCCGCGGTTCTTCCACCTATGAGCTGATTTTTACAGACTGCAGAGTGCCTAAGGAAAACATGCTTGGCAAGCTTGGACAGGGCTTTAAGATCGCCATGCACACTCTGGACGGAGGACGTATCGGAATAGCCGCTCAGGCTCTCGGAATAGCTGAGGGAGCTCTCGACAGGACCATTGCTTACACAAAGGAAAGAAAGCAGTTTGGCAAGTCCATTGCCTCACAGCAGAATACCCAGTTCCAGCTTGCAGATATGGCTACAAAGGTTCAGGCTGCTCAGCTTTTGGTATACAAGGCTGCCCTGGCTAAGGAAAATCAGAAAGAGTACGGCTTTGAGGCCGCTCAGGCAAAACTCTACGCGGCGGAGGTCGCAATGGAAGTTACCACCAAGGCTGTTCAGCTTCACGGCGGATACGGCTACACCAGAGAGTACGATGTGGAGCGCATGATGAGAGACGCCAAGATCACCGAGATATATGAGGGAACCAGCGAAGTGCAGCGTATGGTCATCTCCTCGGCGCTGCTTAAGTGATCCGGACGCGGTGAGTGGCTTACAAATTAAATAAAAATTAGAAGGAGAGAAAATACAATGAAAGTTGTTGTTTGTATCAAGCAGGTTCCCGATACCAAGGGCGGCGTAAAATTTAATCCTGACGGCACCTTGGACAGAGCCGCTATGATGACTATTATGAATCCTGACGAC
>CANQSE010000072.1 GCA_947626405.1 uncultured Acetatifactor sp.
GCCCTGAAAAGATCAATATTTCGCACGACGCACTTTATATCGGAATTGTGGGCGAAGGCAAAATCCAGAAGCTCCTTCACCTCCCTGTGGCTCCCGCCGCTGAACGGAAGCTTTACGCTCCTTAAACCGAATATCGCGTCAAGCTCCGAGGGTTTGAAGTTTTCAGACATTGACGTACCCACAATCACGGCGTCATAGTCAAAATTCCTGGCGATGCCGTAATTCTGGTATCTCTCGTTATTGAGCAGACAATGAATACCGGAAAGCGGCTTATGGTACAGAAAATAAGGGTCTACAAGCGCCGTCAGTCCTCCCACAAGAGCCAGGACAGTCAGTACAAGTGTAAGAAACAGCGCCACCCATCTTGCGCTCTTTTTTTTGCTCATGCTTTTTTCCTCGAATTAAAAATTGAAATATAAAAAGGTGCTCACATTTTCAAATGATAAAATACACCAGACAAGAAGTCCCCCCGCTATCACCGCGTCAACGGACTTAAGCTTTTTCCCTTCAGTCCGCTCCTTTACATTGCGGCAGAAAAAAATGATATAGCATGACGCCGCCACAAACAATGCGGTCAGAATCATTGGGATATAATTGCTCAAAGGCATATGGCGCAGTATGAAATCGAAACCCTTCGGCTTGAAGCAGGCGGTGAAATAATAAGGAAGCGATCCCGTTCCTCCGTGAAAGACCCTGCCGAAGATCTGAAAGGCCTGTGCAAAATTTTCCGCGCGGAAGAACACCCATGTGACGTTCACAAAAAGAAAGGTAAAAATTCCCCTCACAAAACGAGGAATCTTTCCAAGCGGCCCGGAGAAAATTCTCTCGATCACCATCAAAAGACCGTGACAGGCTCCCCAGAACACAAAATTCCAGCTTGCGCCGTGCCACAGGCCGCTGAGAAGAAAGACAATCATCACGTTTACGCACGTCCTGGCAGTGCCCTTGCGGCTCCCCCCGAGAGGAATGTAGACATATCTTGTGAAAAACCGCGTCAGCGTCATGTGCCATCTGCTCCAGAAATCGGAAACGCTCACGGCTTTATACGGGGAATTAAAGTTTGCGGGCAGCTCAAGGTTAAACATCCTTCCGATACCGATTGCCATGTCGCAGTAACCGCTGAAATCAAAATAAATCTGCAGTGTATATGAAAAAATCAAAAAGAGCGCGCTCGGGGAGTTAAGATCAGGGATCACGACATATCCCGCCTTCACCACCTCGCCGAACGTATCAGCAAGAATCACCTTTTTTGACAGTCCAAGCACAAAGGTATAAATGCCGGCAGAAACGTTATCCCAGTTGACTCTGCGGTTTTCTCTTTCCCTGAATCGGGGCAGGAACTCATCATGCGTCACGATTGGCCCCGCCACAAGCTGGGGAAAAAACGTGACATAACAGGCGTAGGATATAAAATCCGTATCAGCCCCCTCGCCGCGGTAGGTGTCGATGAGGAAAGAGAGCTGCTGGAAAGTAAAGAAACTGATTCCCAAAGGCAGCGCTATGTGCAGGAGCTTAAGGTTTAATGAAAAAATCCCGTTCAGATTTGACAGGAAGAAATCCATGTACTTAAAATACCCCAGAATACCGAGATTTGCCGCAATTCCCAACACTAAAAGAACCCTTCTTCGGCTTTTTTCCCTAGTCCGTCCCATCAAAAGGCTCAGCGTGTAATTTATAAGGATGCTTGCGCAGATTATGAGCACGTAACCCGGATTAAAATAGCCGTAAAACCACAAAGACATTCCGAGCAGAAAAAGATTGGCAGCCGTGGTACGGTTATTACGGTTTAACACAAAGAAACCCGTCAGACACAGCGGCAGAAAAAGCAGCACAAAAATATAAGAATTAAAAAGCATGGCATACCTCTTAAAAAGGGCCCGTCTCCTGAGAGCCCTTCGTCTTTATCAGCATTTTACCTCAAAATAACCCAGGAGCTTGCTCATGTCATACTCCTCCAGAATCCCCAGGTTGGAATCGTAGAACTTTCCGTCGTAATGCAGAAGATAATGGCAGAACCGCCCCATCTTCTCCATCATAATGCAGCACTTGGGAAGGCTGGCTTCCCTGCCCTGGGTAAACACAATCACATCTGCGTGCTCAATTCCGTAATAGTTCAGCGCGGAAATCACATGACCCATGGTGGCCTGCCACTCACGACAGTCCATAACCTTATTCACGTCCTCTATGGTGACTCCGGCGAGCATTGCAACGCAGGCCTGTCCGCACAGACCGTCCGCAGGCTGTATGATAAGCTGTATACCGTCTATTCTGCGGATGGGATGCTCCGGACTGTAAGGGCTGTTCTGATCCATCGTTCTCAACGACGCGGGAACATGTAAAAGGAACTGATAATTTTCGTTTTCCTTAAGCCTTCCGGCGTCGGCATCCGAAATCCGGATCTCATAGCTTCCCTTTTCCATGGGAAACATCTTACATTCAAAGCTCTCCCCCGCGACCTTGACGTCCGCCTGGATCACGTCCCGCTTCCTGCAGACCTCCCAAATGTTAAACGGGATCGGTATAACATACCCTTCGTCCCTTTTTTCAAGCCTGGATTCAAAACTATATTTCACGCTAACCTCCCTGCCGCGGTTCAATTCCCGCTGTAATGTCGGCAACATTATAACAAAATATTCCTTATTTGAAAACCGTTTTACAAAAGTTAAAAAAATAACAAGCAGCGTCCCTGTGTTTGCGTTTTACGCCTTTTTTCTCGCCTGGGACGGCGAAATGCCGTACCGCTTCTTAAAAAGCTTGCTGAAATGGTACGCGTCGTCATATCCCACTCTCGCCGCAACCTCCTGGATGCTTCCGTCCCAGCCGTCCTCTAAAAGCTCCATCGCGTTCTCGAGCCTTATGTCGATAAGATGCCTGATAGGAGTCTCTCCCGTCTCGCTCTTAAATATCTTGGAAATGTAAAACGGACTCAGGTACATATTCTCGGCAATTCTGTCCAGTGAGATTCTCTCGCTGTAATGTTCTTCAAAATAACTTATGATCTGCTCCACAAGATATTTTTTGTTCACCGATTCAAAGGAGCAGCCGTTTGCCTTTTCCACAGGCGTACACTGCTCGCGGACTACAAGCAGTATAAGCTGCATCAGGTACGCCTTCATCATAAAGTAACGCCCCTGCCTGTACACAGCCTTTTCCTCAAGCATCGAGACGCAGATCCTGTGAATCCTGCGGCGAAGCTCCCCCTTTGTGCGAAAAAGGACGCTTCCACCTGGAAGCGGCATCGTATTGGCAGGGATCCCCTGAAACTGAATGTCCGAAAATCCCACAAAAAACTCAGTGGCAGGGACCTCGGCGTCAGGGCAGTACAGCGCCTGATGCTTTACTCCCGGATTAAAGATCAGAAGATCACCCTCACTTATTGAATACGTCTCTCCATCTACTCTGTAACGGCCCTCTCCGGACATGACAAACGCCATCTCCAGAATGTCGTGGCTGTGGTATTCTTCATCCTTGCCGCTCTCTCGGGTTCCGGTCCAGGTAAAAAGGAATGTGGGGTTCAAATCATCCATTACCGGCCCCGCAGCGCTCTCAAATTTTTCCATATGTCAGTTTCCTTCCGCAATACGCGGACACCTTTCTCTCTGCATATTTTACTCCATTTCATTCAAAAAGTCACTCTTTTTCTCATGCCTTTTTGCCTTTGGGGTGACGGTTCAGTCTCTCCCCTGCAAGGCACGCCCGGTACTGCCGATGTTCTCCCGGCAGACACGCTTCCGCTCGGCTTAGCACGTAACGGACACCAGGCTCGGAAGTACCTCGCCAAGTGCCGACGTGCACGCACGGTCTGTCAGGAGAACATCGGCATTACCGGGCTGAATAAGACGGAAGGGCTGAATTTTTACCCTGTTTGCGTGGCCGCGTCAATCAGCCTTCATCGTCCCAAAAGACAGTGTTTTGCGCCTTTTGGGACTGTTCGGTGCCCGTGCGCACACAGCAAATAATTACATCAAAGCAGCAAGATATTCCATTTTCTTTTAAATTCATGCAGGTAAAATGTACATAGAAAAGGAGGCATCCCCATGACACCCATCAAGTGGTTTATGACATTTTTAAAAAAATACACAAAGCTTATATTCGTGGGTATACTGCTGACTACTCTGATCGCTGTGCTTTCCATTGTAAACCCCTACATATCCGGAGTAATAGTGGACGATGTGATCAGGGGCCGCAACTATGACCTGCTGCCCAGGCTTTTAGCCTGCCTGCTGACTGTCACCCTGCTTAACGGTATCTTCCGTTTCCTGTACCAGCTCGTGTTTGAGACTGCGTCACAGGGAACGCTGTATGATATGCGATCCAAGGTCTACCGAAAGCTTTTGGAAGAAGACTTCGCCTTTTATAATAAGAAGCGGACCGGCGACCTCATGAGCCGCCAGACAGGCGATATGGACGCCATACGGCATTTCGTCGCATATGTTATTTACGTTGTTTACCAGAATGTGCTGCTTTTTATCTTCGCCCTGCTGATGGTGTTTACGGTAAACGCGAAGCTCGCTCTCTGCATGCTGGTAGTGCTGCCCTTCACGGCGTTTACGACCTACAGGCAGGCAAAGGAGGTTAAGCCGGCCTTTCAGCGAAACCGCAACTGCTTTTCCTCGCTCAACGCCTTCGTGCAGGAAAATGTCAGCGGTAACCGCGTGGTAAAGGCATTTGCAAAGGAAGATTACGAAAAAGAAAAATTCGAGGTGGAGAACGACAAATTCAGAGACGCACAGATCAACGCTTCCAAGGTCTGGATGAAATATGTCCCGCTTTTTGAGATCCTCTCTAACGCGCTGACTATCGTGCTCATGCTTTACGGCGGCTATATGGTGATACAGGAAGAAATCACCCTCGGTGATCTGGTGAAGGTAAACGGATACCTCTGGATGTTAAACATGCCCCTGAGAATGGCAGGATGGTGGGTCAACGATATCCAGAATTTCCTCACTTCCGTTGAAAAAATCTACGCCACCTACAGCGAGGAGCCCAAGATACACGCTCCCCGCACCGGAGGCATCCATGAGAAGCTGCGCGGCGACGTGGAATTTAAGGACGTCTGCTATCGGGCCGACGACGAGGATATCGTAAACAACATAAACTTCAGCGTAAAGGCCGGCCAGACCGTGGGTATCATCGGCTCCACAGGTTCCGGCAAATCAACGCTGATGAACCTGCTGTGCCGCTTCTATGACACAACGTCCGGACAGGTGCTTGTGGACGGCAGGGACGTAAGGGATATGGATCTGTACAATCTGCGTGACAATATCGGCATGGCGATGCAGGACGTATTCCTCTTTTCGGACACCATAGAGGGAAATATAGCATACGGTAGACCCGACTGCAGCTTTGAGGAGGTAAAACACGCCGCGATAATGGCGGATGCCAACCACTTTATAAACGCCCTTCCGGACGGCTATGACACCATCGTAGGCGAGCGCGGAGTCGGACTCTCCGGAGGGCAGAAGCAGAGGATCTCCCTTGCCAGGGCGCTCCTTAAGGATCCTTCAATACTTATACTTGACGATACAACCTCAGCCGTTGATATGGAGACTGAAAGCTATATTCAGAGCCAGCTTAAGACCATCCAGAACAGCTGCACAATATTTATAATTGCATACCGTATCTCCTCCATCAAGGATGCCGATCTCATTTTGGTGATGGATAACGGGTGTATTATCGAACAGGGGACGCACGAATCACTGCTCGCCCGGGACGGCTATTACGCGAAGGCATTCCGCAACCAGTACGGCGAAATTCCGTATGATCTGCTTTCCGAAAAGCAGAACCGCAGACAGTCGAAAGGAGGCGAGTGATATGGCCAGGAACCGGTATGACGTTGACGAGGTCCTTGAAGACAGCTTTGACGTAAATCAACTGAAACGCCTTGGAAGGTACATCATACCTCACAAAAATAAAATGATAGGCGTTATTGTATTACTTCTCTCCTCCTCGGCGCTGACCATGATGACCCCGATTTTTTTCCAGCGTATCATGGACTACTATATTCCCGCCAAGGATATGAAAATGATTGCATTCATGGCATTTCTCACGCTGGCCGTGTCAAGCTATTACGCCATTGCCATGCGGTACAAGATAAGGATCATGAGCGAGATCGGACAGAATATTATTCATTCCATCCGAACCGATATTTTCAATCACCTGCAGGAGCTGCCGTTCTCGTACTACGACGACAGACCTCACGGCAAGATCCAGGTAAGAGTCGTAAACTACGTAAACAGCTTAAGTGACCTGCTCAGCAACGGTATAGTAAATACTATAACAGACCTTTGCAATTTACTTTTCATTCTCCTTTTTATGCTGATCTGCGACGCAAGATTAACTCTTGTATGCCTCTGCGGCCTTCCCATGCTGGCCGGCGTCATCGTCTTCATCAAGAGAAGGCAGCGCAGGGCATGGCAGATCCAGTCAAACAAACAGAGCAATCTGAACGCCTACATTGCCGAGAGCATAAACGGCATACGCGTGACACAGTCCTTTGTACGTGAGCGCGAAAACAACAATATATTTAACAATTTGAGCGGAAGCTACCGAAAAGCCTGGATGCGCGCCGTAAAGTTCAACTTTACCATGGGACCAAGCGTGGATATAATCTCCGCAATCACCACTTCGTTTGTATATGTGCTCGGCATACGGTGGATACTGGCTCCCGATTCCACGCTGACTGTTGGTGTCCTGATCGCTTTCACATCCTACATAGGACGGTTCTGGGCGCCGATAAACACTCTGGCAGGATTTTACAATTCGCTTCTGACAGCAATTTCCTACCTCGAGCGTATCTTTGAGACTATCGACGAGCCGGTGCTTGTTAAGGACGCTGAGAATGCAGGAATCATGCCTCCCATTCAGGGTGACGTGGAATTTCGCGACGTATGCTTCAGCTACGAGGAGGGGCACAGGATCCTGGACCACATAAACTTTACCGCCAAAAAGGGAGAGACCTATGCCTTTGTAGGCCCCACCGGAGCCGGAAAGACGACCATCGTAAACCTGATAAGCAGATTTTACAACGTGGACTCGGGACAGATATTAATAGACGGAACGGACATATCGACGGTCACGATCCGATCTCTCCGTACCCAGATGGGCGTAATGATGCAGGACAGCTTTATCTTCTCGGGAACGATTATGGATAACATACGTTACGGAAACAGGGATGCGACTGACGAACAGGTAGTCGCCGCCGCCAAGACGGTCTGCGCCCATGAGTTCATCTCCCAGATGGAGAACGGGTACTACACGGAAGTAAACGAGCGCGGAAGCCGGCTGTCGGCAGGGCAGAGACAGTTAATCTCATTTGCGCGTGCGCTTCTTGCGGATCCAAAAATCCTCATACTGGACGAAGCCACATCAAGCATCGACACCGAGACTGAGATCCTGCTTCAGAAAGGTTTAAACAAGCTGCTAAAGGGACGTACCTCATTTATCATAGCCCACCGTCTCTCAACTATCAAAAATGCCGACTGCATCATGTACATAGACCACGGCGGCATTGTGGAGAGAGGTACCCACGAGGAGCTTCTCAAGCAGAGAGGAGCGTATTACGATCTTTATATCTCCCAGTTTGACTTTCTTAACCAGAACGAGGCCTCCACGGCCGGCAACTGACACCTTTAAAGGGCGGTGCACAGAACGCACCGCCCTTTATTCTTCACTTTCTGCAAAAAAGATTTTTTTCTCCCTGATGAATCCGACTCTGCCGCCCGTCGCGTCCCTGATCTGCGCTTCCAGCAGATCTACTTTGTCGGACGAAACCCTTAGCTCCAGCGCCACGCTGTCCGTATATTGGCTTTTTACCGGCTCTATACCCGCGCCCGCGAGCATGTGCAGCACCTTGCCGACATCGTTGTAATCAGTATGTACGCTGACTGCAAAGCCTTCCCGCATAATCCCGATACGGCAGTTCTTTAACCCCTCCTGGGCCGCCCTTGTATACGCCCTCACCAGGCCTCCGGTGCCAAGAAGCACTCCGCCAAAATACCGTGTAACTACTATGGCACAGCGGCATATGCCCGAAGCTGTCATAACGTCAAGTATTGGTCTGCCCGCCGTCTGGGCGGGCTCCCCGTCGTCGCTGCACCTTGTCAGCTCCCCCCGCTCCCCGACACGGTACGCGTAACAGTTATGCCTTGCGTCCCAGTATTTCCTGCGCATTTCCTCTATAAAGGCTGCCGCGGCCGTCTCGTCGTCACATTCCCGCACAGTGGCGATAAAACGCGACTTTTTTTCCTCATACTCCCCCTGGCCTCCCTGAAGGATCACCCGAAAGGAGCCGGTCTGCATATCATTTCCGTTCAAAACCGCACCCCCGATCACAATAATAAGGATAGCATAAAAGGTGGAAAATGTGAAACAATTATTAAGAATTAAATAAATCCTTTCTTTACATGCCATTTTTTGCTATAATAAAGTGTAAAGTTTTGATCTGCAGCCGCGGATTTGCGCGGGATGCGGTTAAAACGGAATGTGAGGAGACAATGAATTATGGCAGAAGGAGCGTCCGGCAGAAGCAGAAGGCGCTGAACTCTAAAATGGATAAATGGAAACACAGGATTCTTCTGACCGCGCTTAAATTGGTGCTGGCGGCGTTTATCGGAATATGCGTCTGCGGCGTGTCAGCAGGTCTTGGCATGTACCGCGGGATTTTATCGTCCACCCCCACAATCCGTCTCGGAGATGTGGTGGCAAGTGGACAGGCTACAATCGTATACGACAACGCGGGCAACGAGATTGATCAGTACGTTACCGTCAACTCAAACCGCATCCCCGTGTCATCTATCGACATGCTTCCCGACTATCTTGGAAAGGCTTTCATTGCAATCGAGGACGAACGCTTTTACAAGCACAAGGGAATCGACTTTGAAAGTATTGTCCGCGCGGGCTACCAGATGATAAAAACCATGGGAAAGAACAAGCAGGGCGGCAGC
>CANQSE010000073.1 GCA_947626405.1 uncultured Acetatifactor sp.
GATCGAGCCCGGGGCGTGAGGCCGCCCCTTAAAATCCAGAATGGAGAACATGTATGATTAAGATCGGAATGATAATAGGCGGCCGGTACGAGATATTGGAGAAAATAGGTACCGGCGGCATGTCTGACGTATATAAGGCAAAGGACCACAAGCTGAACAGGTTTGTGGCAATAAAGGTCCTGAAACAGGAGTTTAGCGAAAATGCCAATTTCGTTTCAAAGTTTCGGGTGGAGGCTCAGGCGGCGGCGGGCCTGACACACCCCAATATCGTTAATGTTTACGATGTAGGAGAGGAAAACGGCATCTACTATATCGTGATGGAGCTGGTGGAGGGTATAACCCTAAAAAAATATATTGAAAAAAAGTCGCGGCTGTCGTATAAGGAGGCGGTCAGCGTAGCAATACAGGTGAGCATGGGAATTGAGGCGGCTCACAACAACCACATCATACACAGGGATATTAAGCCTCAGAATATAATCATTTCCAAAGACGGAAAGGTAAAGGTCACGGATTTCGGAATTGCGAAGGCGGCGACAAGCAATACAATAACGTCAAACGTTATGGGATCCGTCCACTACACGTCTCCTGAGCAGGCAAGGGGAGGCTACAGCGACGAAAAGAGCGACATTTATTCGCTCGGGATAACGATGTTTGAAATGCTTACCGGAAGGGTGCCGTTTAACGGTGAGACTACTGTTGCAATTGCAATCAAGCATATCCAGGAGGAGCTTCCGTATCCTTCGGATTTTGTGCCCGAGATCCCGGCAAGCGTGGAAAACATCGTGTTAAAGTGCTGTCAGAAGTCGCCTGACCGCAGATACCAGACTGTACAGGAGCTGATTGCGGATCTTAAGCAGTCGCTTATCAATCCGGACGAGGATTTTGTGGTGCAGTACGATCCCGATTTGGATGGCGGCACCCGCATGATCACCGACGACGATATGATGCAGATCAAGCGCCAGACGGTTTATCCTGAATACGAAGAACAGGACGGAATGGACATGGCGCAGGAGCCCGGGGATTATTATGAAGAACCGGAACCGGATTACATGATGGACGAAGATATGGAGGATGCGGAGGAAGACGACGAGGACGGAGACGAGTACGATTATAATCCGAGCATGGAGAAAGCGACGACTATAATTGCCGTGCTTGGAGGAATCGTGATATGTATTATAGTGGTCCTGCTTGCTCTGAGGATGACCGAGGCATGGGGAGACGGAGGACGCGGTCCGGGATCCGGCAGCAGCCATGTGGACACGGGCGAAGACGAGTCGCCCTCGCCCGGAGCATCTCTGGGTCAGGGATCGTCAGGAACCGAAAACCCCGACGGGTCGGATTTGCCGGAGGATGAGGAGCCCACGGTAAAAATGCCGTACCTTGTCGGAATGGAGCTGGACGACGGAGTAAGCGCGCTGCGTAATCTTGGTCTGGAAGCGGGAGAGATCAATCACGAATATAATGACAGGAGCGCGGGGGAAATATTTGCGCAGAGTTATTCGGTGAATGAGGAATTAAAAAAGGGAACCGTCGTGCTTTTGTGGGTAAGCGACGGACCTGAGCCGACGCAGGAGCCCGCGACTTACAGCTGCAGGGTGAATATTGTGGCGCCGACGCCTGAGGAGGCGCCGGATTATATCCAGGGAAGCGGAGTCCATATCCGCATAGAGACGGATCCGGATGCGGACGGCAATGTAAAAATCCTGGAGGAGACTGACGTATCAAGCTTCCCCTATGAGCCGGGGCTTATTACCAACCTCACCGTGCCGGGCGGAAAGATCACCTTTACCTACACGGTTGAAGTTCCCGGGCAGCCAATAGTGGATCCTGATACCGGTGAACAGATTATTCCGGCTCCGACTGTGGAGACGAGATCCTTTACAAGGAAAATAGAATTTATCAAAGAGTAGAAAATGCAGGGGAAAATTATAAGGGGAATCGGAGGGCTCTATTATGTTGATGTCCGGCCGGGAGACGGACCCTCCGAGGTATATGAATGTAAGGCGAGGGGGAGCTTTCGCAGGGAGCGGATCAAACCGCTTGTGGGAGACGATGTGGAGATCGAGGCGCTGGACGGGGCGCGTCGTCAGGGCGTTATAACAGATATTATGCCGAGGCGGAGCGTGCTTGTCAGACCGGCGGTGGCAAATGTGGATCAGGCTCTGGTGATCTTTTCTGTACTGCGCCCCAAACCGAGCTTTAATCTGCTGGACCGATTTCTGATTATGATGGGGCAGCAGGAGCTTCCGTGCATTATATGCTTTAACAAAGAGGATATCGACGTCGCGGGAGAGGGAAGGAGCTTCTGCGAAACATACAGACAGTGCGGGTACAGGTCCCTTACCGTGAGCGCTGAAAAGGGATCCGGCATGGACGAGCTTCGCGGGCTCCTTACGGGGAAAACCACGGTGACTGCCGGTCCGAGCGGAGTGGGCAAGTCTTCAATCGTAAACCGCCTCCAGACGGGCGTACGCATGGAGACAGGCAATATAAGCGAAAAGATACAGAGGGGAAAGCATACAACCCGCCGCACCGAGCTGATCCCGATGGGAGGGAATACCTTTATAATGGACACCCCGGGCTTTAGCTCTCTGGAGCTTTTTGACATGACAAAGGAACGGCTTGCGGGTTTTTTCCCAGAGTTTTCCCGTTACGAAAAAGACTGCAGATTCGTCGGCTGCGCCCACATAAAGGAGACGGAGTGCGGCGTGAGAGGGGCGGTTTCGCGGGGCGAGGTGAGCAGGCTGAGGTACGATAATTACTGCCTCTTATATGAGGAGCTTAAGGAAAGAGAAAAATACAAATAATCAAAGGAGACCAATATAATGAAACTGGGCATTGTCGGCCTTCCCAACGTGGGAAAGAGTACACTTTTCAATTCACTTACAAAAGCGGGTGCGGAATCCGCAAACTATCCGTTCTGCACCATTGATCCCAATGTGGGCGTAGTGGCGGTTCCGGATCAGCGGCTTAAGCTTCTGGGAGATATGTATCATTCCAAAAAGGTAACGCCTGCGGTTATCGAGTTTGTGGATATTGCGGGACTTGTAAAGGGCGCTTCAAAGGGAGAAGGGCTTGGCAACCAATTTTTGAGCAATATACGCGAGGTGGACGCCATTGTCCACGTGGTGAGATGCTTTGAGGATGACAATGTGGTGCACGTTGACGGGAGCATAAATCCGCTTAGAGATATCGAGACGATCAATCTGGAGCTGATTTTTGCCGACCTGGAGGTGCTGGAGAGGCGGATTGCAAAGGTTTCAAAAACCGCCAGAATGGACAAGACCTATGCAAAGGAGCTTCAGCTTTTAGAGCGGGTTAAGGCGCACCTTGAGAGCGGAAAACCGGCTAAGACGGCAGAGACGGAGGATGAGGACGAGCTTGCACTTATGAAGGAATTTAACCTCCTGACTTACAAGCCCGTGATCTATGCTGCAAATGTGTCGGAGTCGGATCTTGCCGACGACGGCGCTTCAAACCCCATGGTGGAGGAAGTGAGAAAATTTGCACAGGGCGAGCAGAGCGAGGTCTTTGTCATCTGCGCCCAGATCGAGCAGGAAATCTCCGAGCTTGAGGACGACGAAAAGGCTATGTTTCTGGAGGATCTGGGGCTTTCTGAGTCGGGGATTGAGAAGCTTATAAGCGCAAGCTACCGCACCCTGGGGCTTATGAGCTTTTTGACAGCGGGAGAGGACGAGACGCGTGCATGGACAATAAAAATCGGTACAAAGGCGCCTCAGGCCGCGGGAAAGATCCACTCGGATTTTGAGAGAGGCTTTATCAAGGCGGAGGTTGTAAATTACAGGGATCTTCTGGAGCAGGGCTCGCTTGCCGCCGCCAGGGAAAAGGGCCTTGTGGGAATCGAGGGAAAGGACTACGTGGTGAAGGACGGGGACGTCATTCTGTTTAGATTCAACGTGTAAAGAGGTGTGGAATGAACGCTGGAGACATTGCTTTTCCGAAGCTCGGCATTTATCTGAAGAATGTGCCGGTTTATATTTCTCTGTTTGGGTTTCATATTTATTTTTACGGCATAATAATCGTGATCGGAGTAATTGCCGGTATACTTATGACAGTGCATCTGGCGAAGAAGTCGGGGCAGGATGAAAACCTGTACTGGGATTTTGCCCTCTATGCGGTTATTTTTTCAATAATCGGCGCCAGGATATACTATGTCATTTTTGCATGGTCGGAGTTTCGGAGCAATCCGCTCAGGATATTCAATCTCAGAGAGGGCGGACTTGCAATTTACGGAGCCGTGATAGCGGCCTTTACGACGCTGTTTATCTATTCGCGGATAAGGAAGAAGAATCCCTTCCTCATCGGAGACACCGCCATGGCCGGGCTGATACTCGGACAAGCCATAGGAAGATGGGGGAATTTCATAAACCGTGAAGTGTTCGGGGAGTATTATAACGGACTGTTTTCCATGCAGATCCCAATAGAAGCGGTGAGAGACCCCTCTGATATCACCGAAGGGATCAGAGCCCACATACCGGAGGGAGCAAATTATATCAACGGGCGTTTTTTCATAGAGGGCATCCGCACGGACACCCTGTTTCTTTTCAAAACCGGAATACCGGTGTCACAGGCGCTTTCTGTTGTGATGGTAGTGTTTGCGGTTGTCACCGACATCGTGGTACGGATCAGGTTAAAAAATAAAAAATCTTAATAATTTAAAAAATTTTTTTAAGTGAGGGCGTTTTTTTGCGGACCATATATATGCCGCGCAAAGAACCGCCCTCATACTATATATTGTGTTTTTTGCGTAAAAGGCGCTTGGGCTGTCGGCTCAAAGCGCCTTTTTTAGGGACTTTCCCAAAAAATTAACGCTTGAAAAAATTAAGAATTATGTTAAAATCAATATAAAAGTGGGATGGATATGGCATCAATTCCCATAAAGTGGGATGAAAACCCTGAAAAGGAATGTTTTTGGTGCCGGATCCTGTGGCAGACCCCTTTTGACTGGTGGTGACGGCTATGTTCATGGGAAGATACAATCACACGATCGATCCCAAAGGCAGGCTGAGTATTCCCTCGAAGTACCGCGAGATTCTTGGAGATGAATTTGTGGTATCAAAAGGGATGGACGGCTGTTTATTTTTGTATGCCAATGAAGACTGGAAGGTCTTTGAACAAAAGCTCGCGTCGCTGCCGCTGATAAACGAGGAGGCCAGACAGTTTGCAAGGTTTTTCCTGTCCGGCGCCATGTATGTGACGGTAGATAAACAGGGACGTATCCTGATGCCTCAGGACCTGCGGGATTTTGCCGGTCTGGAAAAGGATGTGGTGCTGGCCGGAGCGGGCGGGCGCATTGAGATATGGAGCCTTGACAAATGGAACGAAAACAGCAGCCGGGTCGATATCGCTCAGATTTCAAAGGGTATGATGGATCTTGGGCTTACTGTTTAAATACTGTCAGGGATGCTGTTTGAGGAAAGGAAGCCATGGAATTTAACCACTACTCCGTGATGTGCAGGGAGACAATAGAACAGATGCGGGTAATTCCGGACGGCATCTATGTCGACGGCACTCTTGGGGGAGGCGGGCACGCATACGAAATATGCAGACGGCTGCGCGGCGGTCATTTTTACGGAATTGATCAGGACGACGCGGCAATAGAGGCCGCAGGTGAGAGACTCGCTCCGTTTGGAGACATGGTGACTGTTATAAGGGACAACTACTGTAATATGGTGAGCGTGCTGGCGGGAGAGGGCGTGGATAAGGTTGACGGCATACTGCTGGATCTGGGCGTCTCATCCTACCAGCTTGACACAAAAGACAGAGGGTTTTCATACAGGTTTGACGCGCCGCTTGACATGCGTATGGATCGCAGGCAGAGTCTGAGCGCAAGAGATATTGTGAACGGTTATTCCGAGGGAGAGCTCTACAGGGTGATACGCGATTACGGAGAGGAAAAATTTGCGGCCGCGATTGCAAAGCGCATAGTAAAGGCAAGGCAGTCAAAGTCCGTGGAGACCACCTTTGAGCTCAACGAAATAATAAAGGCGGCGATTCCGGCCAGGATGTGCCAGAATGGACATCCTTCAAAACAGACGTTTCAGGCCATACGCATCGAATGTAACAGAGAGCTGGAGGTGCTCAGGGATTCACTTGATCAGATGACAGACATGCTCAGACCGGGCGGAAGGTTGTGCGTTATAACGTTTCACTCTCTGGAGGACAGAATCGTTAAGACGTCGTTTAGAAACAGCGAAAATCCCTGTACCTGCCCGCCGGAATTTCCGGTGTGCGTGTGCGGGAAAAAGAGCAAAGGCAGAGTAATTACAAGGAAGCCCATTCTGCCGACGGAGGAAGAACTGGCCCAAAACAGCCGTTCAAAAAGTGCAAAGCTTAGAGTATTTGAGAAAAAATGAGATTTTGGGAAAGCAGGAAGCGATAAATGAGCGCCAGGAGGAATCAACGGACAACTTCAAACTCAAGAAGAAGGACTGCGAATGTGTCCGGAAGCGGACGGAGCGCGTCGTATGTCTACGGGAGCGCCGTGCGCAATATCGAGATAACAAGGCAGCTTGAAGAACCCTTAAGACAGCCTGAACCGCGCGTCAGGAAAAACCGCGAAAAGGCCCGTCATATGAGTGCGGGATATGTGCTTTTCCTTGCGGCGGCTCTCTGCGCGGCTGCGCTTATTCTGGTAAACTATATTCAGCTTCAGGCGCGTCTTACCACTCTGACAAAGACTGTGGCGTCAATGGAGAGCGAGCTGAACAAGATGAAGATTGCAAACGACGAGGAATATAACCGTATTCTTAATTCCATTAATTTGGAGGAGGTTAAGCGGATCGCAATCGGGGAGCTTGGAATGACCTATGCAAAGGAAGGACAGATCATTACCTATGAGCAGGAGGCGGAAGACTATATGCGCCGTGCCGCCGGTTCGGGCCGCTAGAAACGAGGTGGAGTGTGAAAGAAGGAGCTTCCGACAGGAATAAATTTTCAGTCAGGATGCAGAAAAAGCTGGTAGTATTGTTTTCGCTTATGCTGCTGGCTTTTGCCGGGTTAAGCGGAAGGCTGATATATCTGATTCGTGAAAACGGGACGAATTATCAGAAACAGGTGCTTGCGCAGCAAAAATATGACTCCACGACAATTCCCTTCAGGCGCGGCGACATTGTGGACAGTCAGGGGACGAAGCTTGCCACAAGCCGGAAGGTTTACAATCTTGTCATCGACGCGAAGGTGATGCTGTCGGACAAGGAAAACAAATTTCTGGAGCCCACGCTTAAGGCGCTGGATGCAAACTTTGATCTTGATATAAGCCAGATAAGGGAATACGTAAACACTCATTCCACATCATCATGGTACGTTCCGCTGAGGAAGCTTACCTATGAGCAGATCAGCGGTTTTCTTGCCGCCCAGGAGGAAGACGACAATATACGCGGCGTATGGTTCGAGGAGGAGTACCAGAGGATATATCCCTACGGAGCCCTGGCGGCGGATGTGCTTGGCTTTACGGGCGCGGACAACGTCGGAAGCTATGGGCTTGAGGAGTATTATAACGACGTCCTTAACGGGATAAACGGGAGAGAGTACGGGTATTTAAACGACGACCTTGCACTGGAGAGGACGGTAAAGGAGGCTGTGGACGGAAGCAGCATCCACACTACTATCGACATAAACGTACAGACGATCGTCGAGCGGTACCTGCAGAAGTTCATGGACGAGCACAAGGATAAGAATACACCCGGAAACGGCGCGGACAATGTGGGCTGCATAATAATGCGCGTGAACACGGGAGAGATCCTCGCCATGGCAAGCGCCCCGGGCTACGACTTAAACGATGTGAGAAATTCCCAGGCTCTTATCGGCTCAAAGATGGTTGAGCAGATTACAAACGCAAACGGATATCAGGAGATCAGAACCACCGGTACGGTGATAGATCAGACCGTTCTGGACGGCATGAGTGAGGATGAGATATATCTTAACTTAAATAACCTATGGAAAAATTTCTGCATAACGGGCACCTATGAACCGGGCTCAACCGCGAAGCCCTTTACGGTTGCGGCGGCTCTTGAGCTTGGGAGCGTCACGCCCGATTCAACCTTCGAGTGCGGCGGCTCGCTTGAAGTCGGCGGCTACACAATACACTGTCACAACAAAAACGACGGGACCATGACGCTTGAGAGAGCGGTTGCAAAATCCTGCAACGTGAGCATGATGAAGATCGCGCTTGGCATGGGAGAGGAAAATTTCCTTAAATTCCAGAAGATTTTTAATTTCGGACTCAGGACAAATATAGACCTGGCGGGGGAGGCGAGGACGGCAAGCCTTGTCTACACGCTGGACAAGATGGGACCGACGGATCTGGCTACAAACAGCTTCGGACAGAATTTTAACGTGACCATGATTGAGATGATAACAGGCTTCTGCTCGCTTATCAACGGCGGTTATTATTACGAGCCTCACATTGTGAGCAGAATCACAAATTCGAGCGGGGCGACAGTTAAAAACATCGAGCCGCGAGTGCTGAAACAGACCGTCTCGGAGTCAACCTCCGCTCTTATAAGGCAATACTGCAGGGCGGTTGTGGATTACGGAACCGGACAGACGGCAAGGCCCGCGGGCTATATGATCGGCGGAAAGACCGGAACTGCCGAGACCATTGATCCCGTTACGCACCAGCGCTCGGAGACGGATCATGTCGTTTCCTTTATAGGCTATGCGCCGGCGGACGATCCGCAGATTGCAATTTATGTTGTGGTGGACAGGCCAAACGAGTCGCACCAGGGCGACGCAAAATACGCGACGTACCTCGTTCACGACATTTTAACAGAGGTTCTGCCGTATCTGAACATTTTTATGACAGAGGAAGTGAGCGCTGAGGAACAAAAGCAGCTCGACGCACTGAATCTGGAAAATACCAACCGTTATACCACGCCGGATA
>CANQSE010000074.1 GCA_947626405.1 uncultured Acetatifactor sp.
TTTGGCTCCAAAAGAAAAAAATGCGTCGTAAAGGGCGCTGATTTTGAGATTTATCCCGGCGAGAGCCTCGGGCTGGTGGGCGAGAGCGGCTGCGGAAAGACTACGCTCTCAAAGGCTGTTCTCGGGATGATTACCGACACGGAGGGGAAGGTGAGCCACTTTACCGAGCGCCCTCAGATGATTTTTCAGGACCCCTACAGCAGCCTGAATCCTTCAAAGACCGTGGGATGGCTCCTTCAGGAGCCGCTCAGGGCGAGGGCAGCGCTTGATGGCTCTTTTTCAATGTCAGCGGCGGAAATGGAGTCGTGCGCCCGCGACATGCTTAAGCGTGTCGGGATGGAGGAGGAATATTTTGCGAGAAAGCCCTCCCAGCTCTCCGGCGGCCAGAGACAGAGAGTGAGCATTGCACAGGCGCTTATCACCCATCCCGGCTTTATTGTCGCGGATGAACCCGTGTCAGCGCTTGACGTCACAATGCAGGCGCAGATCATGTAGCTTATGCAGGGGCTGCAGGAGGAGATGAAGCTGACATATCTTTTTATATCCCATGACATCAACGTAATTTATAAGATGTGCGACAGGATTATGGTTATGAAGGACGGGGAAATAATAGAAAGCGGAGAGACGGAGGAAGTGTTTGCATCTCCAAGGCAGGAATACACCCGCGCCCTCCTTGCTCAGTCCTGAAAAAACGAAGGACATACTTTACCTCCCGAGGGCATAAAATACATTGCAGACAACCTTTGGGAGGTTTTTTCGTGTTTGAACAATACAGCGTACAACGCACGGCGGACGAGACGAGAACGGATGTCAGGAGGGGGCTTGGCGCGGCGGAGGCCGCGTCGCGTCTTAAGCGTGACGGAAAAAACGAAATGAAGGAGGCGCGTAAAAAGACTCTGCCTGAAACATTTGCGGCGCAGTTAAATGATCCGCTGATTTATGTTCTGATAGTGGCGGCGGTTGTATCCGTACTTCTTGGAGAGCTGAGCGATGCAGCAATCATCACGGTTGTTGTGCTTTTAAATGCCACTGTGGGAGTAATTCAGGAGGGCAAAGCCAGACGGGCGCTCGAATCCTTAAAGGAGCTTGCAAGTCCGAAGGCGATGGTAATAAGGGACGGGAAGCGCATGGAGATTCCCGCCGTTGAGCTTGTAAAGGGAGATCTCGTATACCTTGAGGCAGGGTGCAGGATCCCGGCGGATCTGCGTCTTAGCGCGTCAATGAACCTGAAGACGGAGGAATCGACTCTGACCGGTGAATCTCAGCCCGTGGAGAAGGACGCTGATTTTATGGCGCCGGAGGGTAAAAGCATCCCTCTCGGTGACAGGCGTAACATGGCATATATGTCCACCATAGTCACATACGGCAGGGGCGAAGGAATTGTGACCGCCGTGGGAATGGATACGGAGCTTGGTCACATCGCCGCCATGATAACGGAGTCGGGGGAGGAGATAACGCCGCTTCAGAGACGGCTTGGGGAACTGGGAAAGCTGCTTAGCTTCCTTAGCCTTTTTTTGTGCGCCGCGCTGTTTGTAATAGCCGTGCTGCAGCAGAGAAACATACCCGAAATGCTTATCACAGCCATCAGTCTCGCGGTGGCTGCCGTTCCGGAGGGGCTGCCGGCGGTGGTTACGATCTGTCTGGCGCTGAGCGTTACAAGGATGGTAAGGGTGAACACCATCGTCCGCAGGCTGCCGTCCGTGGAAACGCTGGGGGCGGTCAGCGTTGTCTGCTCAGACAAGACGGGAACGCTGACACAAAACAGGATGACTGTGGAGACCTGTTATTTCTACGGCGAAAGAAGGGATGCAGCGTGCCTTCGCCTGGCTGATTTTCCCGATTTTTTTTACGGGATGACGGCATGCAACGACGCCGTGGCGCAGCAGGGGAGCAGGACGGGGGATCCCACGGAGCTTGCGCTTCTTGATCTTACGCAAAAGCTTGGCCTCGACAAGGAAGAACTGGAAAACAGCCTGCCGAGAATAGGGGAGCTTTCATTTGATTCGGAGCGAAAGATGATGACTACCCTGCACAGCAGGGCGCGCGGGCAGAGAGCGGAGCTTCGGGCTGCCAGCTCGTCGGCAGCCTTTGTAAGCTATACAAAGGGAGCGCCGGACGAGGTCTTGAAGCTTTGCACGCATATACAGACACCAAACGGTCCGATGAAGATAACTGATGTCCACCGCCGGCAGATAGACAGGATCGTGGCGGAAATGTCCCAGGAAGCGCTTCGGACCCTGGCTGTGGCAATGCGCCTTGGAGTGAGCGTACCGGAGGAAAAGCAGCTTACCTTTCTTGGCGTGGTGGGGATGAGGGACCCCGCCAGACCGGAGGCCGCCCGCGCGGTATCGGATTTCAGGGAGGCCGGAGTCACTACTGTGATGATCACGGGAGATCATGTTGACACCGCCTTTGCCATAGGCAGACAGCTTGGGATCGTGCAGAGTGCCGGACAGTGCATGACGGGGGAGGAGCTGGATCGGCTGGATGACGGGGAGCTTTGCTGCCGGCTCGAGACGGTGAGAGTGTTTGCCAGAGTGTCCCCCGCGCAAAAGGTAAGGATCGTGGACGGCTTCAAACAGAGAGGGGAGATCGTGGCGATGACGGGAGACGGCGTAAACGACGCGCCCTCTCTTAAAAAAGCAGACATAGGCATAGCAATGGGAATGAGCGGAACCGACGTGGCGAGGCAGGCGTCCGACATGATCCTTACTGACGACAATTTTGCCACAATAAGGCGCGCCATAGAGGAGGGGAGGGGAGTTTACGAAAATATCAGAAAATCCGTGATTTTTCTGCTCTCCTCCAACCTGGGAGAGCTCATAACAATGTTTCTCGCAGTGATATGCGGTCTTGCCGCGCCCCTAAAATCCAGCCATATCCTATGGATCAACCTGATTACGGATTCCCTTCCCGCCCTGGCTCTGGGAGTGGATAAAAATGACGGCGCGGCTCTGATGAGACAGCCGCCGAGAAAGGCGGACGAGAGCCTGTTTGCAAGGGGAGGCCTGTTGTGCACATGTTTTTATGGGGCGCTGATTGCGTTTATCAGCCTGACGGCATTTCTCATGCTGCCCTGCGCCGTGATACACAGGCAGGGAGTGCCGCTTAGCATCTATCAGATTTCACATGTGCTGCAAAACGCCGACCTGCTGTCAAAAGCGCAGACCTACGCGTTTACGGTGCTTGGAATGTCACAGCTTTTTCACGCGGTCGGGATGCGCGACGTACATAAATCCGTCTTCCGCATGGACCATATGTCGAATAAGCTGATGATTCTTGCCTGTGTCATAGGGTTTTTGCTGCAGTTTTCTGTGACGGAGGTGTCCGTCCTGGTGGGAGCCTTCGGAACGTCGCCACTGTCCCTGCAGGAGTGGCTACGGCTCATCGGGCTGTCTGCAATGCCGCTTCTCGCCCACGAGTTTATTGCGCTTACCGGATCGTCCCGACGACGCGGCGGACGAGAATAAAATCGGTGGAGCTTTCGCGGTTTTAAATCATTTTGACACAATAAATAAACGATAAACAGACCATTGCCGCGCTTGTTTCAGAACGCGACAATGGTCTGTTTATGTCTGCACTTTTTATTGATAATATCGCTAATTATAAACAGCGGTTTTTTGTCGTGATTGTTGTGTTTTTGTATATAATATCTTGACGTAAATCGGCTTGAAATATACAATATTATTAAACTATTGCTGATTATTTCACAAAACGAATCTTGTTCGTTTGGGAATATGTGCAGGAGCGTCACAAATTGCCATGTTGGCGGATGAGAAATCGCATACGCGAAGAACTGTATTTATACAGTTTTTTCTTCATCGCCCCGTCGTGTAAAAACACAAGGCGAATAAATTCGCCTGGAATGGAGGCATAACAAAATGAAAAGACTCTCTCTTTCCATCATGTCAGGTTTGTGTATAACAGGGCTGCTGGGCATGCTTACAGGCTGCGGGCGGACGGAAGGCAGTCTGCCCGCTGACAATTCGACGCAATCCGATGCACCCACTCCCGCAGACTGGGGGAAGGGTTTTGTCGTGGGGCCTGCAAAGGAGGGAGAGAGTCTTTACGTTACGGAGTATATTGACTTAAAACACGGGACGGATCAAATTGTCACGGCTCAGAATAGAATTGACAGCAGAGTAAACGGGGAGCATTTTTATACACTGTGGTACAAAAGTATGGATCAGGGCGGCAGCTATTGTCTTGATGTACATTCCCCCGGAAACGGAGAGCCGGAACAGACCATAGAGCTTGTTCCGCAGCAATGGGAGATTCCGGACGGGCATATTCGCAGCTTTGACAAGACGGGTGACGGCTTTGTCTTTCTGCTGGAAGCAGAGGATACATCCGACACACAGGAAGGTGATGAGCGTGGCGAAATCCTCCGGATTGTGTATACCGACGAACAGGGCGCCTTTTTATCCTCAACGGATCTGACCCCGATGCTGTCCGCGGATCTGGCCGCGCTGCTGTCCGCGGAGCAGATTGAAAGTATTCTGCGGGGAAGCTTCAGTATGTATCGTGACGGAGAGGGGTATTTGTATATATGTGCGGCAAGAGATACTGTGATGCTTGTGCTGGACGGAGACGGAAATTATGTCACGCATTATGACTGCCCTGCCGGCAATCCCAACATGATTACTGACACAATACGGGAACCTGCAGCAGACATGAGCGGCCGGCTTGTCTTCCCCGTCGTGTATGGAAAAGACAGAATAGTACGCCTTATCGGCAGGGAGGGAAACACCTTAAAGGAGCTTGGCTCAGTAAATGAGATCATAACGGGAAAATGGTGCGGAATGTACGGCACAGAGATGTATTATGTGACCCAGGGCGGCTCTAACATGTCTCTTATGCGCTGGAATGTGTCAACGGGGCTTAGGGAGAGCGTGCTTAATCTGGACGCGCTTGGCGTAGCGGACGACAAAGCTGTGGAAATGGTTATTGAGGGGGAGCGTAAGCTCTGCCTGCGAGTCCTGTACGGAGAGGAAGACTATGAGTTGATGCTGTCGGATCAGCAGCCGGAGTACAAAGAAGCTGTGACTGTGGCTGCAATAGAAGCCGATAATGAAGGACTGTATTTGGAGCGCAGCATCTCAATGATGGCAAGAAAAGCCCCTCTGTATAAATATGTTCTTGAAAACGGTTCGGAGAGTGAAAGCAGAGAAGCATTCCGGACTCGGATCATGGCGGATATCATTGCGGGAAACGGACCTGATATTCTGAGCGTATCAAGGGAAGATATGGCTGCTTTGGCGGACAAGGGTCTTCTGATGCCCATTGACCAGCTTGTCTCTCAGGAGACTCTCGATGCGGTGCTGCCGGCGATTATAGAGGAAGGGACTCTGGACGGAAAGCTGATGGGGATTGCCGTTGAAGCACGGTTCCACACACTCGTCACATCAACGGAAATCTGGCCCGGAGAAAGCTGGACTCTCGATGATGTCCTGAAGCTTGCAAAGGAGAAGGATGGTCTGGAGGAGATTTTTTCCTATGGCATGACATCGATGGATGAGGAATCGATCCTTGAGTCCCTGATAGGATATGATTTGGGAAACAGCCGTTTTCTTGACATGGAGAACCGTGTAAGCCGTTTCGAGCAGGGGAATTTTATGGAAGTTTTGGAAACTGTAAAACGTTTTTCGCCGGCGGGTACTTCTTCCAATTCAAATGAGCGGCCGACTGGATGGGAAAAGGTGAAAAAAGGAACTGTCCTGGCAGATGCTTTTTTACCGTCTACGAGCGATTTCTTTTATGGTTATGCGATGTTAGGCGAGAAATGTAACGTCGTAGGATATCCGGTTGACAAAGGTTCCGGTAATTATATCGACGGAACCGGACTGCTGGTTGTAAATGCAAACGCCGCTGACCCACAGGCCGTATCAACGTTTCTTGAATATCTGCTTTCATTTGAGGATCAATCGACTCTTGCCTATATGAGCGGCGGTGGAAGCTTAAGCGTGCGGGCGGATATGGCGGACAGATCAATAAAATATAATGAAAATCTGAAGTGCTATGTATGGAAATCGGGAGATATTCAAAATGAGCTGGCGGGCCGCGAGGACGGCACAACCTACACGACGGAATATAATGATTTCCTTAGAAGCTGCAGACCCTGGAACGGAAACGATGTTATCTTTGATCTCGTATGGGATGAGGCGTCAGCCTTTTTTGCCGGAGACAAGGACGCCCTTTCCGTGACAAGGGCCATCGACAACCGTGTGCAGCTTTATCTGGACGAGATGTCGGAATGAAATAAGCGGTCGGTTTGAAAGTATAGTCCTTCGCCGTAAGGCGGAGGACTTTTCAAGGGAGGAGAAAAACAATGAAACTGTCAGACGTCGTTAAACGGAAAGCGGGGCATTTTATCAACGGACTTTTTATCCTGTCAGCAGGCTTGTTTCTTATGACAGGCTGTGGCAAAACGGGCGGTGAACAGGATTTGCAGGACGGTCAGAGCGCTGCAGAATGGAAAGAAAAAGGGTTTGCACTGTCCGGACCCGTGGAGAACAGTCAGGCGTTTTGGGTGGAGAGGTACGTACCCTGGTCAGGCGAGGAACTGCCCTATGACAGGGGGAGTGAAGAAATACTTGCGGCTGGCCGTGATGTATGTCTGAACGGAAAGGCGTACAGATTGTATACGGTGTCGGAACAGGGATCGTTAGCTGCAAAAAGATTTTTGCTGGACATTTATGACACAAATACCATGGAGCGGACGCTAAAGGAGTATTCGCCGGAAGAACTGGGTATTGAAAAGCAGGGAGAGTATTCCGGCAATATGGATGTGCTTGGGGAACAGTCTTATGCGCTGCACATTATGGGTTACAGCATGGAGGATGAACAGTTACGGCTTGTATCGGACAGGATAATGTATTTTGGCGAGGAATCGGAAAAAGCTTCGGCGGACGTGCTGCCGGTCTATCTGGAGAAGGGGATAGCCAGTGAGTTTGACGACGCATTGTGGCTGAGCGGGGACTGCTTCTGCGATCAGGCGGGTAACAGTTATGTCAGGCCTGCGGATATGTCGGGTCTGTATATTCTGGATCCGTCGGGGAAGCTTTTGACGGAATATAAATGCGATGAAGGTGAAACTGTTGGAGCTCCCATGAAAACTGAGGATGGGGAGCTTATTTTTACGCTCCACGGCGAAAATGAAAGAATCTGTATGTTTGATTTGGAGTCAGGGCAGCTCAGGGTCCTGGCTAAGCTGGAAGACGAATTTGTGGGACAGCTTTACGGCATGCAGGGTCAGTATCTGTATTATGAGGGGTCTGACGGAATAGTCAGGTGGGATGTGGTTTCAGGGACAAGGCAGCTTGTGCTTGATTTTGTCCGGAACGGGATCGCATCAAGGGGGCAGTACCCGCAGACAATGCTGTTGTTTAGACAGGGAAAGCCGCCTGTGCTCAGGGTATATGATGGAATGTCCGAAAGCGACAACTGGCTGGCTGTGCTCTCAGAGGAGCCGACTGAGACCGGCAGCGCGGTACGGATCGCCTGTCTGGAAACGGGCTGTGAACGTGTGAAAACAAGCGCTGTCCTGGCAGGTAAGCTCGACAGGAACTATATTTACAGCGTGGAGGAGCCTGACAGCTTAAATGCGGGTGATTTCCGAGACAGGATCATGGCGGAGCTGGCATCGGGCGGCGGACCGGACATCCTGTACGTCTCACGCAGGGATGCAGGGACGCTGCAGGAGAAAGGGTACCTGGGTGATTTGAGCCGGCTTGTGCCGGAAGAAACTTTAAACAGTATGATACCGGCTGCCGTGCAGCTTGGAACGGTGGACGGGGTCCTTGTGGGAGTTCCGGCCGGAATCACGGCGCGAAGCCTGATGGTGGGGCGTGATGTTTTTGAAGGCGATACGTGGACCCTGGATGAGATGCTGGAGCTGATGGAGGACGGGAACCTTGAGGGAAGAATCCTGATGAACAGCAAAAGCACATATTACGCGCCTCTTGCCGTTGTTCGGACGCTGGTAAATTACAGTCTGGAGGATTCCTTCCTGATTGACTGGGAAAACAGGGAAAGCCATTTTGAGGACGAAAGATTTGTAAAGCTTCTGGAGTGTGCGGGTAAGTACAGTGGCGGGGCATATGATGGGCAGATGGACGAGCGGGCGTTTGGAGGCGCAAGCCTTCCTGTGGAGGTATGCCTCTGGTCCCCTCGTGACATCGGGGAATTTTGCGGAAGTCACGGGGCCGAAAGCAGTCATTACGTAGGATTTCCCACAGATAGCGGAAACGGGAACTACCTTGACACCGACGGCCTGCTGGTCGTAAAAAGCGAGCCTGAAAACCCCGAGGCGGTATCGTTGTTACTGGAATGTCTGCTGGGGAGCAGGGTACAGGGCATGGAGGACTACGAAAGTTCCGCCGCTCTGCCTGTGACATATTTCCCCGAGGATCAGATCCGGTATGACGACGATGGGAAAAACGCCTGGTGGGGAGAGTACGCGCTGACTGTTTTTGAGGATGGGAGCACCTCTCTGGAGGCGGCTAATGACTTCTTAAGTCAATGCGTGCCGGCGCCCGAAGCTGATCCTTATCTGGATCAGATTATCACTGAAGAATTAACGGCTTATTATGAAGAAAAGAGCAGGACGGCAGAGGCGACTGCCGATGTGATCGACAGGCGCATCCAGGTGTATCTGGACGAGGAATGATACGTGCAGGCGCGGGAAGCCGTGTCTTTGCGTGAAGCGCTGCCGCCGTGTCCCCGCGGGAAGCCCTGTCTCCGCGGTTTGACAGAGAATCCAAACCGTGATATTATTGGTCATATGAAAAAGATAAACATGCTTCTTACGGGGATGCTTGTACTTGTGACTGTGC
>CANQSE010000075.1 GCA_947626405.1 uncultured Acetatifactor sp.
GTCCCTTTACACTGCCCTGATCCCACTGTTCAGGCAGCGCGGGAAGCAGCTTGATCCTGTCCTCGTCGCTCTGCAGGATCATCTCGGCAATCGCGGCTGTGGCGCCGAAATTTCCGTCAATCTGGAATACGAATCCGGGCCCCATCGGATGATTGTCCATGAGATTATGAAAAGTAGATTTTTTCCAGAGTCTGTTCAGGTTTTCCCACGCTTTTTCGCCGTCCCCCAATCGTGCGTAAAAGTTTACTATCCACGCACAGCTCCAGCCCGTATGTCCGCCGCCGTTTGCAAGCCGTCTCTCCAAAGTCTTTGACGCGGCCGCGGCAAGCTCTGGTGTCTTGTCCGGCGTAATCTGATTGGACGGATGAAGCGCATACAGATGAGAAATGTGCCTGTGACCCGGCTCCTGCTCCTCGTAATCCTCACGCCACTCCATGATTTGTCCGTATCTTCCGATTCTGAGCTCCGGTATCTGTTTTAACAGCTTTCGCGTATCCTCCACCATTTGAGATTCAACATGCAGGATGCCGGAAATTTTGATGTAGCTTTCCATCAGATCCCGCAGGATTTCATTGTCCATTGTGGCCCCGACACCCATACATCCTCTTTCTCCGGATGGAAGAATATATGTGTTTTCAGGCGATACTGACGGACATGTCATTTTCTTTCCGTCCACGTCTATAAGAAAATCATGGAAAAACAGCACGGCATCCTCCAGCACGGGGTACATTTTTTTCAAAAAACCCGTATCCTCCGTGTAGAGATAGTGCCTCCATATATGTGTACACAGCCATGCGGCTCCCATAACCCAGTATGTAGCCGGAATATAAATATCCTGCGGCGCACAGTCACCCCATATATCAGTGTTGTGATGGGCGACAAACCCTCTGCAGCCGTACATTTTTTCAGCCACGCGCTTTCCGTTTTCCCACATGCGCAGCAGATGATCAAACAGCGGCTGGTGACATTCCTGAAGCCCGCACATCTCAGCCGGCCAGTAATTCATCTCCGTGTTGATATTGATGGTGTATTTGGAATCCCAGCACGGCTCCATTGAATCATTCCAGATCCCCTGAAGATTGGCCGGAAGACTCCCCGGTCTGCTGCATGAGATCATAAGGTATCTCCCATACTGAAAATACAGCGACGCAAAGGATCCGTCAAATCCTTTTGCCTCACCTTCCCGAAACATGCTTTCCACCGGCTCGTCTTTGCCGTTTTGAGAGCCTATCTTAAGCGACACACGGTGATAAAGCTTCTGATAATCACTGATATGTCTGCGTTTTACCTCCTCATAGCCGTCCGCCGAAGCGGCGTCAAGTCTCTCCTTCAGCTTTTCCGGATAATCCTTCTCATAGAAGGATGTCTCGCATCCCAGATAAAGCACTACCTCGGAGGCGTCCCTGATCACGATGTGCTCTCCCATAACGCATCCGGTTCCGCCTTTCCGGCAGACACGGACAGCCGCTTTCCAGCGCACGCCGCCCTCGCCGAGAGTTCCGTCCATAAAAATGGTGTTTTCATCCATGCGTCCCGTATGATCGTAAAACTTTCTCCGTCCCAGTCTTGCATCAAACGAAATGCCTCCCGCGGGTGCCTGCATACGCACCGCGATCACACCGTGAGGATAAGATGCAAAGTATTCTTTATTTACATGACCTGCCTTTGTATCGAAGCTCTCCGTGACAACCGCTTCGTCCAGATTCAGGCTGCGGGCGTACCGTCCGGCGCCGCCGTCAAAAAAGCTGTCACCCTTATAAAAAATCTCAAGATCCCCCAGAGCCTGGTATGGTCTTTCTCCCTGCGGAGTACCGGAAAACGTAAGGCACAGCATTTCTTCCGCTTCACGTATTCTACCCTCAAGCAGAAGGCTCCGTATCGTTTCAAGATGTGAGGCGGCGTCCGGATTTACCCTGTCTATAGGACCGCCGTACCATATGCTGTCCTGATTCAGGGCGATGCGTTCATTCCCTGTCCCTCCGAAAATCATGGCTCCCAGACGCCCGTTGCCTATCGGAAGCGCCTCCTCCCATCTGCCTGCAGGGCGTTCAAACAATACCTGTTCCATAAAAGCCTCCTTATCCTTATTTTTTCACTTCTCCACGTCACACGACCGCTCACCGCAGAGAAGCCCGAGTATATTTTCAAATTTCATGGCGTGAGACGCCTTTACAAGCACAGTGCATCCGTCCGGCACATACTCCTCCCTGTCTCCCTCAAGCGCCGCAAGAACCGCATCCAGATTAGGGAAGTAAACAATGTGCGATTTTTGGGCGGCGTGAGCGCAGGCGGCTTCAAACATGTGCGCTGAGCGCTCCCCAACACACAGAATACGTCCGATACCTCTGGAAACCGCGTAAGCCCCCACCTTTTCATGCAGCTCCTGCTCGTTGTCCTCACCCAGACCAAACATATCTCCCAGAATTGCAACCTTTTCCGTATCCGCGAGGGAGAGAAGATCGAGCGCCGCTTTCATTGAAGCGGGATTTGCGTTGTAACAATCGTCTATGACCGTGTACCTTTCCATCCGGATCAGTCTTTCCCTGCCGCTTACAGGCTTTGTCCTTTCTATTCCCTCCGCTATCTGACGCGGCGTAAGCCCCATGACCGAAGCAACACAGGCTGCGGCGGCGGCGTTTAACACCATATGGGTCCCAGGCAGAGGCACATGGACAGGGAATGTCTCCTCACCTATATGAATTACCGCATCGCTCCCCCATAGCCCGAGACTCTTTATATCGGATGCGTACACAGTCTGATTTTTGCCTGTTCCTAATCCGAAAAAAAGCGGCCTGCGCCCTTTTATAAGGCCCAGTCCCGCAAGCTTGTCATCCTCACCGTTTAAGCAGATTTCGGCGTCCTGTGCCATAAAGTCAAAAATCTCTGATTTCGCCTTTAAAATTCCATCTCGGGACTTGAGATTGTCAAGATGGCTCTGACCGATATTTGTTATGACACATATGTCAGGTTTTGCCATACGGCTTAGTCTGTGCATTTCACCAAAGTCGCTGATCCCCATTTCGACCACAGCAGCCTGATGCGTGGAACGGATCCTCAAAAGCGTAAGCGGCACTCCGATCTCATTGTTGAAATTTCCCTCTGTCTTTAACACGCTGTATTTTCCTGACAGCACCTCCGCTATTAATTCCTTTGTGCTGGTCTTTCCCGAGCTTCCGGTAATACCTACCACCTTCACGTTCAGCTTGCTCCGATAATATTCCGCGATATCCTTAAGAGCCTGCAGAGTATCCTCCACGAGCACATAGCTTCCCCAGTCCTGAATGTTTTCTCCCGTCCCGGAACAAAATTCCTGCGGCGTTTTGCTCACAATTAAAAGAATTGCGCCCTTATCAAGTGCTGCTTTCGCAAAGCTGTGACCGTCCGCGTGTTCCCCGGGCGCTGCGACAAATACTCCCCCCGGGATAACCTTTCTGGAGTCCACCTCAAAATCGGTGACACATGTGTCATCATTTGCGTTACCCGAAAGCGTCAGCTTTCCTCCGCATGCCTTCGCTATCTCTCCAAACGACAGATCCATCTTTTCCCTCCATTCCCGCATTGGCCTTTATACATTTTGCTCCTGTTTTTTCATGGCGTTATCCAGTATTATCTGACAGAGCCCGGCAAAGTCAATTCCCGCAGCCTCGGCCTCCTGCGGCAAAAGTGACGTCGGTGTCATACCTGGGAGCGTATTTGCCTCCAGACAGAAAACCTCCTGTGATTCGCTCATCATAAAATCTATCCTGGCGTAGCTTCTGAGTCTCAGCACCTCAAACACCCGCTCGGCAATTCCCTGCAATTCCTCAGTTTTTTCGTGCGAAAGATCGGCAGGGCAGATTTCCACAGCGCTTCCGGCCTGATATTTTGCCCTGTAATCATAAAATTCCATCTTGGGGACCATCTCGATCACGGGCAGAGCCTTTCCGTCAATTACGCCCACGGAAAATTCCCGTCCCTTTATGTACTGCTCGATTATGACCTCGTCTCCATACCGGAAGGCTTCCTCCTTCGCGGCTATATACTCATTTTCATTTCTGGCAATGCTGACGCCTACGCTGGAGCCCTGGCAGCACGCCTTAACCACACACGGAAAGGGTATGCGCTTTTTCTCAGTATCACGTTTTTTCAACCGTATGCCCTCTGGCGTCGGAATACCGTAAGCCCTGAATATATCTTTTGAAATTCCCTTGTCCATGGCGATTGCCGAGCTTGCGTAATCAGTTCCCGTATACGGAATCTCAAACAGCTCAAAGCATGCCTGAATCCTGCCGTTTTCACCGTCAGCCCCGTGCAGCGCCAAAAAAACACAGTCCGCCTCACGGCAAAGCTTAAGCACATTTGCTCCGAAATATCCGCCGTCGCCTTCGCCGCCTATATTTTTAAGCATTTCCGGCGCCGGAATATCCTCGTCGATTGCGCCGACATGGGCTGCCCAGTCCACATCCTTATCGAAAATTCCATCAGTCTCTCCTTCGTATCCGAGACAGACATCAAGAAGCACCGCCTTATGTCCCTTACTCTTTAAAGCCCTGTATATCATGCCTCCCGAGCTTAAGGACACATTCCTCTCCGAGCTTTTCCCGCCTGCCAGCACAACGATCTTCATTAAATACCTCCTGTTTTGCTGCGGGTCACTGCCCATGGGCCGCAAGCTGTGCCAGAGGCAGAAGATATCCCGCCCTGTCTTTGGCACAGTCATAAAAGCTTACGGAGACAGGATTTTTTCCCATGAGATAATGCAGAAGACCCTCAACAATGTTCGTATATTGATAAATATTCATCACATAGTTTGCGCATGACACTTCAACCGCCTGCCTTAACAAATCAGACGCGCACTCCTCAGGGGATTTTGACAGATTAAGCCTGTCTTCATAGCTCAGTGAAATTTCCTCGGCCCTGTCCATCAGTCTCATCATAAAGGTCTCGCACAGCTCCATGTCAATTTTCTGCCTTGTGCTCATATATGTCATAATTCCGTAGAGATAACCTGTCTGTGCCGGATATCCGCTGTCGCTCTCAAAAAAATCCCTGTAATCCGTAATCTGCTTTCCGTATGTATTCAGTCCCGTTGCGCGGTACAGCTCAGTCAGCGCAAAAAACATATCAGGATCCGGCGACGTCTTGTCTTTGGCCTGTCCGTACACGGTGGACGCGCGTTTTAGACAGTCCGTCGCGTACTGTCTGTCATAGTTTTGATAATTGTAGCTGAATTTTGCTAAAAATGCAGCGTACAGCACGGTTTCCTCCGCGTCCGTCCCTTTGGCTTCCCGACTTGTCACCCAGGCTTTAAGAGCATTTAAAACATCCGGAACATCCCCGCCGTCCTGAGTGAACAGATCGTCGTACCATTCATATGTCTCCAAAAGAGTAATTGCGTCCTCCACCTGCAGCGATCCGTCCATACATTGTTCCGTCATTGAGCTGCAGATTTCCGCAAACATTTCCTTATAGTTTTTTTCGCGCAGCTCAAAGGGAAAAGAGCGTCCGATGAAATCACAGGCGAGATAGTATTTCCCTTCCAAGGTATATTCGCTGAAATCGGCGGTGCCTAAATAAAGACCCGATTTTTCATCATACGTCACATCTTCGATTGTGCCCTCGAAAACCGTTTCCTTTTCAGACGCGTCAACAAGCCGGAAGCTATCCGGCAGTTTTTTCCCTTTTACCCAGGCACATTTTGAAGCCGACGCAGAATAACCTTGCAGATCAACCAGAATATTGGCCGTCATCTGCGGTACCTCATAATCCGCCACCGGTTCGCTTTCCATGGCGGATGGCGCCGCACTGGGCGTCTCCTCTATCTGCACCTGTTCCCTGTAGCCGCATCCCGCCGCAAAAGCGGCGGATATAAGGCAACAGACAAGCGTCACACATATTTTTTTCATTCCGAAACCATCCTCCGGCGATTCCCGCTCCTGTCTCTGCGGACATTTTATCACAGAAACCTCCCGATGGCAAACCTATTTATCAGCCTCGTATACGACATTCCCGTCTATGATGGTGTAGAGCGTCCGCGTAAACACTTCCATGGGATTGCCGTCAAAAATAGCGATATTAGCATCCTTCCCGACCTCGAGACTGCCCATCCTGTCCGCCACGCCGCAGATGTCAGCCGCATAGACAGTCATGGCCCTAAAGCCCTCCTCCATAGGAAGCCCCGCCTTAACAGCCATTCCCACGCACAGCGGCAGCGACTGGATCAGCGATACCGGATGATCCGTGGTGACTGCCGTCATCACGCCGGCCCTGTTTAAAATTCCCGCAGTCTTAAACGCCACATTCTGAACTTCTATTTTGCTGCGGCTTGCAAAATCAGGCCCCACGATAGCCGGAAAGCCCTCCTTTGCCAGTTCCTCCGCGATCAGATGACCCTCTGAACAGTGATCCAGCGTCATTTTCAGGTTAAACTCTCTGGCGATGCGGATTGCGGTAAAAATATCGTCAACCCGATGAACGTGCGCTTTCAGCGGAATTTCCCTGTTGAGCACAGGTAGCCAGCATTCCAGCTCAAAATCCTCCTCGAAATCCTTCCCCTGCCGTTTGGCATTTTCCTTGTCGGCGGCATACTGCCTTGCACGAAAAAGCTCCTCCCTGAGCATCCCCGCGATAGCCATTCTTGTAGAAGGGCTCTTGCCCTGACCGGAGTAATTCACCTTGGGATTTTCGCCAAACGCAACCTTCATGGCTGCGGGAGCCTTGACGATCAGATCGTCAACCCTTCTTCCGCAGGTCTTTATCAGGGCAAACTGGCCCCCAACCACATTAGAGCTGCCGGGGCCTACCATGGCCGCGGTAATTCCCGCCCTGACCGCATCGTCAAAAGCGGCGTCCATAGTGTTAATGGCATCGATGGCACGCAGATACGGCGTAACAGGATCAACCGTCTCATTGCAGTCGTCTCCCTCCATGCCCTTTTTTTCCTCAGTGATTCCCATGTGGCAATGAGCCTCAATAAGTCCCGGCATAATGATGCCGTCATGCACCTCTATAATCCTCTCATGACAGACGGGATGGTCTTTAAACTCATCCCGTCTGCCTATTTTTTCTATTTTTCCGTCTGACAGGTGAATATATCCGTCAGGAATATCCTCGCCTGCCATGGTTTTTATTGTTCCGCCAAATATATACATTTCAAAATCCCTTTCCCGCCTGCGTGCGTCTAAAAGAGCAGCGGCGAGGGGTCGATTTCTGTTCCGTTTTCCGTAAGCTGCAGATACAGGTTGCTTCCCTCAAGAAGATAATATTTTGCGGGCGCCGCAACGGCTGCAATGACATCCCCTGTATTGACATAGCTGCCCACAGCCACCTGAATATCCCTGAGCTGTCCGTAGGTTATCTGATAACCGTCTCCGAGCTCTACCGTAACCGCACTGCCGTACTCCTCGTTCTGATAGACATTTACTACCCTGCCGGATGCACAGGCTGTAACGGTGGTTCCCTCCGGTGCGCCGATCACCATGCCCCTGCTTCTCTTATACTCGTCCAGCGTCTCGAAGTACACGCTCTTTTCCATGCTGAATGGAATAATCACGTTCCAGTCTCCCGAAAACGGCATCCTCAATCCGTCGTTTGCAGAAAAATGCAGTTCAGGCTGCACAACCACATCCCCGCCCATAGCGGCTTCGCCCTCGGATGTGCCCGTCTGCGCCGCATCGGCCTGATAAGATGTGTCGTCTGTCACGGTGCCGTCGTCCCCCGCCTGTGCGGAAACGTCTGGCGTATTGGCCTGATCCGCTGGCGCGTCGCCTGTATCTTCTCCGATCCCTGCCTGCTTAGGCGCGTCGTCCTGATCTGTTCCGCTCCCTTCAGTCACGTCAGTATTTTCCGCCTCGTCCGAGCCATCCGATTTTCCGTCTGATTTTTTATTTTCTCCTCCGTCCGTCAGTCCCGGTATCTCCACAAGGCCCGATCCGGCTTCCATTGAATCGTAATCGAGGTCATCCTCCTGTTTCCCAATCATATCGTTTACATTGTCCGCAATATTGCTGTTTGGGATGCTCGGGCCGGGATTTGCTTCCGCAATCTCGCTGCCCTTTTCTTCCTCATGGTTTTCCAAAGACGAAAAGTCTATGGTATAACCGTCGTTTTCGGTATCGTCGTCCCTGCCCTGCATATATACTCCCGTCATGGTCAGTGCCGCCAGCACAAACGCCGAAGATGCGATCATAATGATTCTTTCCTTCTTTGTGTTGTCTTTTCTATTCCTTCTCATTCCTGGCTCCCTTTCTTTTCACGCTAGATTATTGTTACAAAAAAAGCAAAATTTGTTTTTCCTTGCTATCATTCTGCCCGAAAAAAAAGGAATTATACAAAAACAAACTGCTCCGGCCACAATCAGGCCAAAGCAGTCTGTAACGCAAACAAATATTTTTTAATTCATGCCGAATAAGAGTGTTTTGACATATCCACATGCTGTACGGTTCCGGCGGTTCCGTTTTCATATAAAAATACTCCGGTGCTGCGCACGACGCCTTTTATGCTGCCGTCCTGGGCCCTCTGTGTGAAATCCGTGCCCACATTCTGCAGACAGATCGCTCCGACGCCTTTTTCGGCAAGCTTATAGAGAACGTCGTTTCCGTTTTCGTCCTTACACCAGATTTTTAACTTGCTCCAGATCGCGTCGTCCTCGTCGATCCACCCGTCGCCGTCATCGTCATATGCGGCAAGGTCGCCAAAGCCGTTTCCGCTTGCGGTCCCAAACAGCTCAGAGCCGTCGTTGATAATTCCGTCCCCGTTCTTATCCAATGCCAGAAAACCGCTGCCTGAGCCAAGCCTGTTCACCTTGTCAAGCAC
>CANQSE010000076.1 GCA_947626405.1 uncultured Acetatifactor sp.
GTCGCAAAGCGTACCGTGCAAAAACATTTTTACCTGATCTTCATCGGTAAGATCGCGGTTTCTCAGTATTCTCGCCACCACTGGGCTTATGTGAAATTCAGCCGCCCACTTGTCAAAATCAGCCTTTTTTGCAGCCACCAACCACTTTTCCATACCACTCACTGACCCGCATAACGGTACACATACTCATAGGTATCGGTATTCAGACCGTCGCCCGACAACATTTGCAGCGGTCAAATATCCCACGAAATCACAAATATCCTTCCGTATCGACTATTGCTCAATCTTCTTTCCGCAAGAAGTACAGAACGCTGCTCCCTCTGCTACAGGCGCTCCGCACTGGGGGCAGACATTGCCCACTACGGGATCGTTTACAAACAGTGGCTGCAGCTTCTCACCGCACTTGTTACAGAAGGAACTGTCAAGCACAAGGATGTTTCCGCATTTTTCACACTTGCGCAGTCCTCTCAGGGCAAGCTTGCGCTTCTCCTGATAATCCGTCTCCTTGTCGATGGCTTCCACTTTTTTAATATGTACCTCGTAAGGAGTGCCCTTTACGCTCTCAATCGAATTTCCCGCCAGAAAAACCTGACCGATCTGAAGAATTGTATTGACCCTCTCCTGTGCCAGCTCCGCAAGCCTTCTGTCACATTCCGCTTCTCCCGGAACCATTCCACCTGCATTTTGATCCTTTTTGTCAAATAACGCCATATTCTTTTACCTCTTTCTTTATATTTCAGGCAGAAATTAACTGCCCGATTTTTTGGTTTTTAATTTTATCAGCCAAAGGCCCAGACTAAACAGTACCGCCGCGCATATATAAACCGCCATCCTTATCCAATAATACGTCCCGTGCAGTGAATTGAGATAATAATAGGGCGGCAGAAGCTGTTTGAGCACGTTTAACCCGTTTATCCTGATAAACACCGGACATATCACCGCCGTTCCCATTAAAAGCACCGGAAGCAGAAAACCCAGCCGCTCCATTGTCCCGCATATGATGCGTACGAGGCTGCAGAATACAAGCGCGCAGCACGCAAACAGGACGGCGGACACAATCTCGTGCGGCCAGTCGGTAAAGCTTCCCGACAGCCTCAGACTTACCACCATAACAACGACAGCGTCCGAAAGTATCACGGCGTTATAGCCAAAAGAAGCAAGGAACCTCTGCCCGGCCGTCATCCTGTCGAATGTTCCCCTCTCCTCGTCCTGCATAAAGTACATTGCTCCGGCAAAACCGCAAAGCATCAGCCAAACCGCCAGCATCCCCCTTACGGGTGCAAGCAGATAACTGCTCTCGTCCAGAGCCTGACCGTCGTAATACTCTATTTTAAAAAGACTGTTCTCAACCTGGATATCGTCGTAAGCCTTACGAAGCTGCGCTTCGTCAATCTCAATGCCGAGATCGTCCCTCACGTAATCACTGTAGATCTCGTATGAAAAAAAGGGATAAAGGGCGTTGCAGAGAATCTCTCTTGAAAACAGCAAAATCACGCTGTTTTCCCGCTCAACCGCCGTCACCACAGGCTCTGCGTTTTTGTGGGCCGCAGAGTCAAAAAGCCGTCCGTACACATCCTCCGGAATAATCCAGGCTGCGTCGGCCTCAAAGTTTTCCACCTTCGCCCTGGCTTCCTCCTCGTCCGCACAGTCCAGATAACGTATCACATCGGAATGTTTTTTTAATTTCTCCAGTATACCGGCCGTTGTCGGATCCGTCTCGTCCTCGGCATACAGCGCCACTGTCACGACTCCGCTCTCTCCCTGCGCCGCAAGACGAAGTCCCAGCACCAAAAGCGGCACAATGCACAGGATCAGCAGAAAACTCCATTTTTTAAAAAGTCTTTTATTCAAAAGCATGTATCGCACAACAGCCCGACGCATTGTGTCCTTAACCTCTCTTTAACCTTGTGCTCCTTACATATACGGAAAGCCCGATAAACACCGCCATATACAATATCAGCGCAAGCCCCGGCACAATGGCGCTCTCCCCCGAAAGGCACAGGCTCTGATATCTCATTCCCACTCCGGTCGGCAGGACTTCCCCAAGCTTTTTAAGAATGTCCGGAAACATATTTGCGGGATAAAAGCACCCCGATATATAAGCCATCGCCATTGCCAGGATAAACTGCAGAAGAATACTGCCCACAATCCCGTTTACAAGCTCATACAGTAAAAACTGCAGTGCAGAAAAGGCAGCCGTCACCGGAAAAAGCTTAAGATAATATGCCGCAAGCCCTCCCGCGCTGATGCCCTCCCAGCCGTCAACCTTTATGATTCCTCCTTCAAACAGCGGGATCATGACAAGAAATACCGCAAGCAGACAGCATAGGTTTGATAAAAGATACGCCATGTATTCGGCTGCCGTCTGAAAAAACGCCCCCAGCCCCCTCGAAGCCGCAAGCTTCATCATATCGGGAGTTCTCCTTCCAAACAGCGGGCTGCTGTTTATTCCGGCAAGCAGCAGGAAAAATACAATCATACTGCAGAAATAATATTCCGGAGTGGAAAGGCCCCTGGAAATTCCAAGCTCCTCCACCCCGCACAGATCCGACCTGTGAAGGACCATATCAATATAGCGCAGGTTCAGCTCGTCCGTGGCCCTGTTCCACACATCCGTCATTCCTTGCGTGACGAGAATGTCCTGCATACTGAAAATACCGTTCTCGGAATCGACAATCAGCGTGGAAGCCACCTCGGTCAGCTTTTCCGCCAAAGCTCCGGTAATACCCTTCTGCAGAGTGCCAGTCACAAACTTCACAGTGGCGTCGTTTTTTCCGTCAACGATTGACTCCACCAGATCATCCGGCACCACCGCATATGCGGTAATCTCGTTTTTCCTTAACGCCTCCCTAGCCTCCGCCTCCTCCATTATCGGAAATTCCAGCATGAAGCGGGAATCGTCAAGCTTAGTCATCGCCGCAATGCCGAACCCAAGGTATGTATCGGTAGTGTCTCCCACCACCGCAATCTTATATTTGCGGCTGCCTGCCTTCACGGCGTCACTGTTTAAGTAAATAATCCCGAAAGCCGCCACACACATGCACACCGCAAGCGTAATCGTCATAAGGGCGGGCAGACGCTTCACTACCCGCCTGAGCTGCATATAAAAATATTTCCAGAAACTGATCATGTCAGACTCCCCGCCAGCCGGTGTATGTCACCGTCATACTCATACGGGTTCAAAACGCCCTGTTTTAAGATATAACACTGATCACACAGCGCAAGCTCCTGAATGTCATGTGTGGCTAACAGGAGAATACCGCCCTCCGCTTTGTAACGTTCAAAATAATTATATATTTTTTCCTTGCAGACAAGGTCAAGCGCGGCCGACGGCTCGTCAAGGAGCAGAATCTCAGGGTTTTTCGATATGGCGCAGGCTATGGAAAGTCTTTTTTTCATGCCGCCCGACATCTTGCGGACGGGAACCTTCAAAAAGGAGTCAATTCCAAGCATTGCAAGAAGTCCCTCGCTCAGCTCCCTCTTAAGCGTTTTCCTGTCATACCACATGCGCAGATTATCCCACGCCGTGAGCTCCTCGATAAGCGGATTCCCCTGCGGGACATAGCCCACCAGGGAATTTCTGAGCTTTGTGTCCTTAAGCACGTCTTCCCCGTCGCAGATAAAAGCTCCGCTGTCGGCTTTCTGCACACCCGCAAGGATTGAAAGCAGCGTGGATTTACCGCATCCGTTACCTCCGAGAATACCGACGCAGCAGCCTCCGGCCGCCTTAAGCGATACGCCCTGCAGCACCTTCCTGTTCTTATATGACTTCTGTATTCCGGCCAGTTGAATCTTCATGGTAACTTTACTCCCCCTGAATCATCCTACCAGCCGTAATAATAAGAATCGTCGTAATACTGTCCCTGCATCAGATAACCCAGTATGTTATTATCTATGCTCTCCATTAAGGACACAAATTCCTCGACCGCGCCCATCACGTCGCCCGGCAGCCCCGCCTTATCAAGGCTGGACACAAATCCGTCCCATTCAATGCCGCCAAGCCAGTCCGTCAGATCCTGCGCCTCTTTCAGATAAATTACCTCCCGGTCGTTTGGAATTTTTAATTCCGGGGAATTTCCCGTTTCGCTGTTTACGGATATGGCAATAATATTGTCGCCGTCATAATTAACTTCCATCGAAGTCTTAGACGAAGCGTCGCCAGACTGACCGGTTAATTTTATTTCAAAATCCTCCAGGAACGACATGACGCCGGAGTACGCGCCCGCCGCATCCAGCAGTGACCTCATACCCTTGCCCGGCTTATACGTCACTGTGCCGTTAAACTGTCCGCGGTTAAAGGCTTCCATATCAAGATCAGCCACGCTTATGTTGAATATTGCTCCATTGATATCGACCTGTCCCGTATAGTAATCGTATACGCTCATATCAACATCAATTTCAAATTCGCCGCTTAAAATATCGCCGGAGCGCTCTCCGCTTCCCACAAAAGCGATATACTGTTCCTCACCGTCCACATCAAAGGACATTGAATACTCGGTGCCGAATTTTTTCCCATTCTGCGGAGAGAGAATGGCAATTTCAAAGGCGTCAGATTCAATCCTGTGCCCGACAATCTCTCCCTTGTTGTCCACGTAAAGCGTATAGAGTATCTCTCCTATGCCCCTTGCATCCTTAAGCTCGTCGTAACCCTCCTCCAGAGCGGCAAGGAACTCGTCATATATTTCAACTCCGTCCTCTCCGAAAAGATCGGCTATGTTTATAAAGATCTCCTCAAGGTCGCCGTCGTCCTCAGCCTCATCAAGGATACCTTTTATAATATTCGCCATGGTTTTGGCATCAATGGCAATCTCAAGAGTCGTGCATTTCTGGGAGACGCCCTCGGCCTCCAGGGTTTCGGTTCCCTTTTCAACGTCGTCAATGCTTTTTACAACAGCGTCTATGTATCTTTCCACAAGATTGTCAAGCGTTGACTGATCCGGCAACGCATCTATCACGGTTTCATAGGAATCCTTAACCTCCTCCCACATTTCGCTGAGCATTTCCGCGTCAGAGGTGCCGATTGCATCCCTTAAATCGATTCCAAGGTAAGTGTCGTTAAGCTCGGGAACCTTAAGATAAACCGTTGCGTCCTCGATATCAAGCGCACATAATACCGAAAGCAGATTTTCGCTGTTTATCCCTGCGGACACATCCATCCCCAGCACATCCTTGCCGACAGATATTCCGGTGTCAAACCCAACGCTGTCCAGCCAGGAAAGATCCACGCCCGCCAATTTAAGGTACTGCTTTCCCGCATCTCCGAGCGTTACGTTTATTCCCACGCTTGAGTTTATGTCAAACAGGTCCGTCTTCCCTGAAACCACCCGCTTGTACAGGCTTTCAGTGGACTGAGACGTTCCGGCCGAGTTGTTTTCCACCACGTAACTCAGGTACTCCTCCGGAGACGAAAAATTCTTTTTAGTAAAATTGCTGATTTTTCCCGGAAGGTCAAACGCAAATGTGCACACGCACACAACAGCGGCGGCAGCCACAGCGCACACACCGCCTATGATAAGACCCTTTTTCTTTTTTGAAGGCTTTTTGCCGCCGTTTTGAGGGACATTCCCCGGCTGCGGCATCACACCTGCCGCCGGAACAACGTTTTTACCCGCCAGAGACTCCTGCGAAACAGACACCGTCCGTCCGACTGCGTTTACATCAGGCGTACCTGCCCCCCCTGCCGCCGGATTTGCAGCCCCCTGAACAGGGTATCCGCAGCTTGGGCAGAACTTCTCGTTATCCTGAAGCTGAGTTCCACATTTTTCACAAAACATACTCAATCCTCCCCACGCATCATGCGCTATACCATTTTAAGCTTCACACACAGCCTTTATTACAGGCTGCGCCATGTTACAATAAACACCAAGTTTATTATAATTTTGCTGACAGGTTTTGTCAAGCGTCGTCAGGATGCCGCTATTATTTTGCAGGAACAGTTCAGCCAGTCTGCGATCTCCCGGGAAAATCGTGCTCGCACGAATTTTCCCGGGGAACCGCAGACTGAGGGAGCGCCCATTTATGAGCAAAGACAGGCGTGAAACGCCGGAAAGCGCGCAAGCGCGGCTTTGCGAATGGGCGCGGGCTGAACTGCTACACTTGGCACGTCAGAACGGCGTAATTGTGGACAAAATAAGGGCTGCCGTAAATTGGCAGCCCCTTATGTTACTATGCAGTTTTAGAGGAATATGTTTCCTATTCTGAAATAAGAGTCCGTCTGCCGTAGACGCCATAACGCCCGTTTACCTTGACAACAAGCCACATATCAATTTTGGCATCGCCGTCGTCCATCTGAGTAATTACAAGATAGGCGTCTGAAATTTTCAGATCGTCAACGTCATCCTCGTCCACTTCCTTATACGAGCTTACGCTGTAATTAAAAAATTCCGTCACCGCATCCTCAACCGTGTCACCGAAGTCGTCACTATTAATCTTCGTTATGGAGAGTACCTTGAAATCATCTGCATCATCGGCATCTATATAGTCTTCGTATCCCTTTGCCCACTTTTCGACTTCCTTTTCAAAAACCTTGGGATAGTACCTAGTCCATTTTACGTCCTTTGCCTTTTTGTCTCCATAGAACACCTGCACATACGTCTTTACGGACTTCTTGATCTTTCCGTTCTTTATTCCGCCCGCAATGCAGGGAATCAGAATCGCCAGAAGCACTACGGCCACAACGGCGATAACGGCTATAGCCTTAGCGTCAAGCTTTTCCTTAATAGCGTCAAATCCCTTCTTCTGTCCGCCCTGATTAGGCATCATCGGAGGCACTCCCGCATTACCGGCGCCAAAATTCATGTTATTGTTATCCATTTTTCTCTCCCTTTCTCCTCACGCCCTTAAAGGCGGTCGATGAAATATATTTTTCACAACATATGACAACTCTACCATATATATGCCGAAAAAGCAAGAATATTTTCACAATCGGTCAACCCGCGGGCAACAGTTCGGCCTTTACCTTGCTCAGCTCTTTTTCTTCCTGAACTTCGTATTGAAAATGTACCAGAAGCTTCCCGCCAGGCATACCGACGAATAGGTTCCGCATAAAATTCCGACCATGAGCGGCAGGGCGAAATCCTTTATGCTTGTAACGCCCATCACATACAGCACCGCCACCATTATAAACGTGGTCAGCGACGTAAAGATGCTTCTCGACATTGTCTGCGTTATGCTCCTGTCAACAATATCCCTTACGTCCTCCCTGGAGGCCGAAGATGCGCGGTTCTCCCTTATGCGGTCAAAGATAACAATGGTTGCGTTTATCGAGTAACCCACAATGGTAAGCATACACGCCACAAAGGTATTGCTCACGGAGACTCTTGCCGCCGCGTAAAACGCGAGCACGACCAGCACGTCATGTATAAGCGCAAGCACGCTGCTTATGCCAAACCTGATATCCTTAAAGCGTATCCTGATGTAAATAAGCATAAACACAATTGCAACAACCACCGCCAGGATCGTATCCCTTTTCATCTCTCCGCTTATTGTGGAGCTTATGGTCTCGGAAGTGATAAGCTTTTCGTCAATGTTAAACTCTCTGACAAGCATGTCGTCAAGCTCCGCTCCGCGATCCGCATCGAGCGTGTCCATCTTGAAGATGACCTCGTTTGAATCCTGAACAGTCTGGACCTGGACTGCGCTTCCGGTAATCTCCTCGATCTTTGGAACCACCTGGCTGTTTGCCTCCTCAAGCGTCATGGGATGGTCGAACGTGACCGTTATCGCCGTGCCGCCCTTAAAGTCAAGGCTGTAATTCAGCGCGTCTCCCGTTCCGGCGCCGTTTATTCCCATTATTATAAAGCCGGCCGCTATCACCGCAGCGGATATGCCGATAAAAATTCTCCTTCCCGCCAGTATATGAAGCGGCTTATGCTCCTTTGCGACGCCGTAGAGCTTGATATTTACGGCTCCAAGCGCATAGAAGGAGTCAAGCACGTACCTTGTCACCACCAGGGCCGTAAACATTGAAAGGACAATGCCGAGAGCCAGCGTCTGCGCAAAGCCCTTCACCGAGCCGGGCCCCAAAAACAGAAGCACAACCGCCGCAATGAGCGTAGTGATATTTCCGTCTATGATTGCGGAGAGCGCCTTGTCAAAACCGTTCTTAACAGCATTTTTCACGGTTTTACCCGCCGCGAGCTCCTCCCTGATGCGGGCGAATATAATCACATTTGCGTCCACAGCCATTCCGATTGAAAGAATGATGCCGGCAATCCCTGACAAGGTCAGCGTCATGTCGAAGCCGTTGAGCAGAAGTATAACAAGCGCCACGTATGATATGAGTCCTATCACCGATGCGACGCCCGGCAGCCTGTATACGGCTATCATAAACACAGCCACAATCGCAAGTCCGATTGCTCCCGCCCACAGGCTGGTGCGGATAGCGTCAACACCGAGCTGAGCGCCCACAACCTTTGAGTGGAGCTCCTCAAGCTCAAGCTTAAGTCCGCCGATTCGTATTGTGGAAGCCAGCCTTTCCGCTTCCTCAAAGGAACGCTGTCCGTTTATTACCGCGCTCCCGTCCGTGATAACGGCTGACACACGCGGAACCGTCACAAAATTTCCGTCGTAATATATTGCGATCGTCTCTCCGGCGTCGTACGCCTTGCGGGTGGCATCGGCAAACGCCTTTGTACCTGCATCAGTAAGCGTAAGGCTCACGACGTACTCCGAATTTC
>CANQSE010000077.1 GCA_947626405.1 uncultured Acetatifactor sp.
CCCCAGGCGGAAAAACCGCTTGAGGACTGGATTTTCTGGCGGAGAGTGTGGGATTCGAACCCACGTGCCCCGAAAGACAACCGCATTTCGAGTGCGGCGCGTTACGACCACTTCGCTAACTCTCCTCATGGATCTCAAAAAATGAATCTCAAAAATGGAAGAACGTTGATTCAACTCTATTATTCTATAGGAAATTTTATTTCTTTGCAAGCCCTCGGACAAAATCTTTAAAAAAATTTTTCTCAAGTTGTGTACTAGCGGGGAATGGGTTATAATGGAAATGTAACAGGTGTCTATCGCCCGCGTACCGGGCAGAATGGAGGAATACATGAAGCGAATCGGAATGTTGACCAGCGGAGGCGACTGTCAGGCGCTTAACGCGGCGATGAGAGGTGTTGTGAAAACTCTTGACAACAGCAAGGAGGAGGTTGAAATTTATGGGTTCCTGGACGGCTATAAAGGGCTTATATACGGACATTTTCAGATGCTGACAGGGCGTGATTTTTCAGGAATCCTTACAAAAGGCGGAACAATTCTCGGGACCTCCCGCACCCCGTTCAAAACGATTAACGAGCCTGACGAAAACGGATTGAACAAGGTGGAGGCTATGAAGCAGAATTATTATAAGCTTCAGCTTGACTGCCTGGTTATTCTCGGCGGAAACGGAACGCACAAGACGGCTAACCTCCTGTCGCAGGAGGGGCTTAACGTGGTGACGCTGCCAAAGACCATAGACAACGATCTCTGGGGCACCGATATGACGTTCGGTTTCCAGAGTGCTGTGAACATAGCGACGGACGCAATCGACTGCATCCATACCACGGCGGCCTCGCATGCCCGTGTGTTTATTGTGGAGATCATGGGACACAAAGTGGGATGGCTTCCTCTTAACGCCGGTATGGCAGGGGGAGCGGACATTATTCTGATTCCTGAGATACCTTATGATATCGACAAGGTGATTGATAAGATTGAAGAAAGAGACAAGAGGGGCAGCCGTTTTACGATCATTGCCGTCGCGGAGGGCGCAATCTCAAAGGAGGATGCGCAGCTTTCCAAGAAGGACTATAAGAAAAAACAGGAGAAACACGAATATCCTTCGGTGTCTTACGAGATAGCGGCGGCTATACAGGAGAAGACGGGGAGAGAGGTGCGCGTGACGGTTCCGGGACATATGCAGCGCGGCGGAAGTCCCTGCCCGTATGACAGAGTGTTTGCAAGCCGTCTTGGCTCCGAAGCCGGAAAGCTGATTCTGGACGGTCAGTACGGATTCATGGTTGGATATAAGAACCGTGAAATTGTCCGCGTGCCGCTTGAGGATGTGGCCGGAAAGCTGAAGACGCTTGATCCGGACGCAACCATTATACAGGAGGCCAAGTTGCTCGGAATCTGCTTCGGAGACTGATAAAAAACGGCGGGCAAGCCTTAAATATCTGCAAGGAGCTAAAGTATGTCTTACACGGCTTTATACAGAAAATTTCGTCCGTACACCTTTGCTGACGTAAAAGGCCAGGATCATATTGTGACCACTCTGAAAAATCAGTTGAAGGCAAACAGAATAGGTCATGCCTATCTTTTTACCGGCACAAGGGGAACCGGAAAGACTACGGTCGCAAAAATATTTGCAGGGACTGTCAACTGTGAAAACCCCACTGAGGACGGTCCCTGCGGAGAGTGCAGGATCTGTCGCGCCATTGCGGCAGGAGCCAGCATGAATGTAATTGAGATCGACGCGGCATCCAATAACGGCGTTGACAATATAAGGGAAATCGTGGAGGAAGTGTCTTACTCCCCGGCGGAAGGCAGATATAAGGTATACATTATCGACGAGGTTCACATGCTCTCCATTGGAGCCTTCAACGCGCTGTTGAAAACTCTTGAGGAGCCCCCGTCATATGTGATTTTTATTCTTGCCACCACAGAGGTACACAAAATTCCGATCACAATACTTTCGAGGTGCCAGAGATATGATTTTAAGAGGATCTCGATTGACACAATAACCTCAAGGATGAAGGAGCTTGTTGACGCGGAACAGGTTCAGGTGGAAGAAAGGGCGCTGCGTTACATTGCAAAGACTGCCGACGGTTCCATGCGGGATGCGTTGAGTCTTCTGGACCAGTGCATAGCTTTCCACCTGGGGAAGGAACTGACCTACGACATGGTCCTGGACGTCCTGGGAGCGGTTGACACGGAGGTTTTCAGCAGACTGCTTCGATGTGTCCTGAATCGGGACGTGACGGAATGTATCTCGCTGCTGGAGGAGATTGTCGTGCAGGGGCGTGATCTCACGCAGTTTGTGACGGATTTTACATGGTATCTGCGAAATCTTATGCTTGTCCAGGTATCGGATCATCTGGAGGACGTTATTGACATGTCCACAGACAACCTTAACCGACTTAAGGAGGAGGCAGAGCTTGCCGACGCGGAAACAATTGTCCGATATATAAGGATATTTTCCGAGCTGTCCGGACAAATCCGATACGCTTCCCAAAAGAGGATCCAGGTTGAGATTGCGCTTATCAAGCTGTGCAAACCGCAAATGGAGACGGACTCCGGCTCAATGCTGGATCGTATACGGCAGATTGAAGATAAGATTGAAAACGGCCTGCCTGCAGTGATTATGGAAACCCGCAGGGAACAGGCAGGCGAAACGGCAGCGCCCGCGCCGAAGCCAACGCTGCCAAAGGCCCTTCCGGATGAGGTGCGCCAGATTGTTGCGAGGTGGCCTTCCGTCGTGGGGAGCGCGGGAAATCCCATGAGGGTTTATCTCAAAAACGCAAGACTCAGCCTTGGCGGAGACAACAGGCTCATGGTTGTGCTGGAGGAAGGGATGTCGTCGGATTATTTTCTCAAACATCCTGAAAATAAAGTGCAGCTGGAAGCTCTGCTGTCGGATTTCTCCGGGAAGGAGATTGAAGTCGAGATTCAGACGGTGAAGGATCGTCAGGAGTTTGAACAGAATTATGTTGACCTTTCTCAGGTTGTCCAAATGGATATTGACATAGAGGAGGAGTAAATCAGCCCTTTGCGGCGGAAAAGAGGAAGATATGGCTAAGAGAGGCGGATTTCCGGGCGGTATGCCGGGAAACATGAATAATCTGATGAAACAGGCACAGCGTATGCAGCGTCAGATGGAGGAAGGGCAGAAGGAACTGGAGACAAAGGAGTTTACTGCGTCGTCGGGCGGAGGAGCAGTTGAGGTCACTGTAAGCGGGAAAAAGGAGATCGTGAAGGTTAAGCTGTCCGAAGAAGTAGTGGATCCTGATGATATTGAGATGCTCCAGGATCTCATTGCGGCGGCCGCAAACGAGGCGCTGCGCAAGGCTGAGGAAGCGGGCGCGGAGCTGATGGGCAGGATGACAGGAGGACTGGGAGGTTTGACCTTTTAATGGGTTTGTACAGCGGACATATCAACAAACTGATCGAGGAGCTGGCGGCTCTGCCCGGTATAGGCGACAAGTCGGCGCAAAGACTGGCGTTTCATCTCATCAACATGCCGAAAGACAGGGTCAGGCGGCTTGCGGACACGATTTTGGAAGCACGTGAAAATGTGAGGTATTGCAGGGAGTGCTATACTCTGACGGACAGTGACGTCTGTCCGGTCTGCTCAAACGAAAAACGAAACCACAGGATGATTATGGTGGTGGAAAACACAAGAGACCTGGCTGCCTACGAAAAGACCGGAAGATATGAGGGAGTTTATCACGTGCTTCACGGCGCGATTTCGCCAATGCTTGGCATCGGGCCCGCAGACATTAAGCTGAAAGAGCTGATTGAGCGGCTTAAGGGTGATGTCGAAGAAGTTATTATCGCGACAAACTCAAGTCTTGAGGGCGAGACGACAGCCATGTACATCAGTAAAATGATTAAGCCAACCGGAATAAAAGTAACAAGAATTGCCAGCGGCGTTCCTGTCGGAGGGGATCTCGAATATATTGACGAGGTGACGCTTCTGAGGGCGCTTGAAGGGCGAGTGGAACTATAATGCTGCATGACAGCGGAACGGAGGAAAATATGGCGGTAGAGACAAAAATCTTCGGGAAATATCCCGACGGGAGCGACATCATGTTGTATACGCTCACAAACAAAAAGGGCATGCAGGCTGCCTTTACTAATCTTGGCGCGGCTCTGGTAAAGCTCATTGTACCTGACAAAAACGGAAAGACTGCCGACGTGGTGCTTGGGTATGACAGAGGCGAGGATTACCTTTCAAACGGCTGTTTCTTTGGAGTTGTGGTGGGACCCAGCGCAAATCGTATAAGCAACGCTGAGTTTGAAATTGACGGGACGGTCTGCAAAGTGGACCAAAACGACGGAAAGAACAATCTGCACAGTCATTTTGACAGAGGATTTCATAAGCGTCTCTGGAATGTGGAAAAAACCGACGACAGTGTCACGTTTTCCCTGGAGGACGGGGATGGGAACCTGGGCTTTCCAGGCAACAAGAAAATTTCCGTGACATACACGCTCGGAGAAGATAATTCGCTGAAGCTGCATTATCACGGCGTAAGCGACAGGAAGACGATTCTGAACCCCACGAATCACACGTATTTTAACCTGGATGGTCATGACAGCGGCTTGATACTGGGTCATGAGCTGTGGCTTGGTGCGTCAAATTATACTCCAGCAGGTATGGGATGTATACCGACCGGAGAAGTGACAGAAGTGTCAGGAACTCCGATGGACTTTACAACGGCAAAAGAGATTGGAAGGGATATCGGAGCCGATACGGAACAGCTTCGCATCGGGAACGGCTTCGACCACAACTGGGTCATCGACGGATGGGACGGAACGCTCCGCCATTTTGCCACTGTGAAATCTCCTGTGAGCGGAAGAACGATGAAGGCGTTTACCACTCTCCCCGGAGTTCAGTTTTATGCCGGAAATTCCATAACGCCTCATTCGGGAAAGGGTGGAGCCGCCTACGTGGCAAGAGCGGGGCTGTGTCTGGAAACGCAGTATTTCCCTGATTCAATAAACAAGCCCCAGTTCCCTTCATGCATTTTTGGAGAAGGCAGAGAATACGATTCCGTGACGGTCTATCAGTTTGAGTGACAAATACGTCAGGGCGCACCCTGATGCAAACATTGTCGAAAGGTTTTTCGGATAGCCGCGACAAAGAATGATAAAATACCTCCCATGCCGATGCTATGATTTAAGAAAACGGTGTGGGAGGTGTTTTTATGCAGTTACCAAAAAACGTTACGCAGATAGGCGAGCCGGATCAGCACTGCAAGATATACGTGGAGGATTATGTAATATCCTATTTAAAACAGCTTAACGTCAGTGCGGGCGACAAGGCTGTGACTGTGGGACTGTACGGGACACGTAAGGAGGAGGCGGGAGTGACGTATCTTTTCTTTTACGGCGCATGCAGACTGAATTTTCTTGAAAGAGAAAGCCGGCATCTGTCCCAGGCTGTTCTTCAGGAGGCCGAGGAACTAAGGAGAAAGTATTTTTCGCAATACACTTTTCTTGGATACAGGCTTTTAAACGGAGAAATGGTGGAAGGTTTTCATGTCTGTGAGCAGGGCGTGTGCAGGTACATAGAAGGATATGCCCGATTTTACGAGAAAAATGACACCATGCTTGCCTTTATGCTGGCAGACAGAAAAGAAGCGCCGAAGCCTGAGGAATTTAACCAGGAAAAATACGATCGCGTAAAAAAGAGACAGGAGGAGAGACGTAAACAGTCCGATGAGCAGGGAGGACAAGCAGGAAGCATACAAAGCGGGGAGGAAAGCTTGCGATCCCGCATGGGCGCACCGAAAAAAAGAGTACGGTTAAATTCCGCCAGGGCTATGAAAAACATGAAGTATACGGCTGCGGCGGCCTTTGCAATTTTGCTGGTTGCGGGCTATGCGATGATAAACGGCGGAAACGGTTTGTCTGATCTGCGCCAGGCCGCGGGAAGAATGGTTGACAACGTGACGACAAAACAGCTCCCCGACAGCATGGAAGACGGGAACAACTCCACGCAGGCGGGCAGCATTGTAACGGAAGGAAAGCTCACGGACGCGCTTTTAAAGGAAAACGCCGACGCGGTACAGGCGGCAAACGGAAATGACATAACACTGCCTTCGGCCGTTACGGGTACGTCGTCCCCTGAAGCGACGCCTGAGCCTTCATCCGAAGCGATTCCTGAAACAACTCCTGAAACGACGCCTGAGCCGACGCCGGAAACTACTCCTGAAATGACGCCTGAGCCAACGCCCGAAGCAACGCCTGAGCCGACATCCGAACCTACTCCCGAACCGGTCTCCTATACGATACGCCGCGGCGATACCCTGATTGGCATATGCCTTGCAAGATACGGAAGCGATAAGATGGTTTCTGAAATCTGCTCAATGAATAATATTGAAAATCCGGATGATATAAAGGAGGGGCAGAAAATTTTGTTACCATAGAAGTAAATATATGGTATAATGATTTTGCTAAAGCAAAATCCCTGCCGATTTCATCGGCAGCCGCCGCTTGCGCGGCGCATTATACAGGAAGTCCACCGCTTGAAAAGTAAATGCCGCATACGCGGCGCTTCCTTTTCTGCGCTTGTGGTATAACTTTACCATCGGAGGCAAAAGTGTGAATATCAGGAGCTATATGCAGGAAAGGCAGAAGCGCGAAAAAAAGCTTGCCGGCTATAAGGAAAAGATAATGCGGCACAAGCTCACCTTTTTGTACCGCATCCTTTTGATAATAGCAGCCGCAGCGGCCCTGGTAGCGCTGGTCGTCGTACAGTACAGACGCCATGTTTATACGGAATATGACATTGTCTCCTCTATTCCCAGAGAGACCGCTTCAGGGACTACGGATATCCGTCTCGGAAATTCGATCCTGACCTACAGCCGCGACGGCGCTCACTGTACAGACATGAAAGGTGAGATTGTATGGAACCAGACATATCAGATACAGGATGTGCTGCTGGCGGTCAGCGGAGATACCGCAGCAATCGGGGACTATAACGGACGTAATATTTACATACAAAATTCCGGGCAGCAGCTTGGGGTAGTGACCACCACCATGCCTATCCAGGAAATTGCGGTGTCGTCGTCCGGAATTGTTACTGCCATAGAGGCGGATTCCGATTCCGTCCGAATCGACACGTACAGTCCTGAGGGAGAACTGCTCTATTACGGCTCCGCCGGAATGAGCGACACCGGCTATCCCACGGCGGTCTGTCTGTCGCCTGACGGAGAATTGTTGAGTCTCGCGTATCTGCACCTGGATCCCGGGTTGTTAAAAACAAATCTGGCCTTTTATAACTTTGGCGACGTGGGAGGAAATTACAACGATTTTATGGTGACGTCGGATTCTTTTACTGACCTGGTGCCGTACATGCAGTTTATGAATGACAGCACAATGTTTGCGGTCGGAGACGGATGCCTGCGCATTTATTCCGGCGCGCACCTGCCTGTGCGGACGGCGGGACATATGTATAATGAAGAAGTGCTCTCCGTATTTTACAATGAGGAGTACGTGGGGCTGATGTTCCGCTCGGACAAAAGTGAATACCTCTATCGGCTGGATGTCTACAGTGCGTCGGCAAAAAAGGTGGACAGTTTTTACTATAATATACAATATACGGATTTATTCTTTGACAACGATAATATTGTGATATACAATGAGACAGAATGCGTCATAAAAACCATGGATAACATTGAAAAATTCAATGGGAGTTTTTCAAAACCGGTACGTCTTATGCTTGAGGCAAACGGCGCTTACAGATACGTTTTGGTGACGGACAGCTCTATTGACACGATTCAGTTGAAGTAGCAAATGATATGGAGGCGACATATTATGACATGGGAAGAAATCACCCCTCTGCTGGCATCACTTGCCCTGATAATCCTGGCTGTAATAAACGTGGCCGGAGGCTATAGAAAAGGGATTGTAAAGTCGGTTGTATCTCTGGTTTCCCTTGTGATCCTCTGTGTGATGGTCATACTGGCCGCATACGGACTGCGCGGTTACAATGCAGGGAATATATTTCAGGTGGTGCTGATGGTTGTCCTTCTGATAGTGCTGATCCTGGTGCATAATCTGCTTGGCCTGTTCTTCTTTTCGGCGAAGCTGATGGTAAAACTTCCGGTGCTGCACGCGGTGGACAAAATCCTTGGCGCTTTGTTTGGGCTTTTTGAAACGGTGCTGATTCTGTGGACGGTTTATATTTTCTCGATGATGATGGATCTCGGGAAGGTTAATGAATTTATTGCATCATGGACTGAGCAAAATCCCGTGCTGACCCTGCTGTATGAAAACAATTACCTTGCCATGGTGATAGAGAATGTCCTGAATGAGTTTAGTTTTATTCCGCTGGAAGATATACTGAAAAAGATATCCTAAAAGAGATACAAAAAGATACAAAAAGATATTTAAAAAGGTGTTGACAGCGGGATTTAGCTGTGATATGATGTCTAAGTTGCCGCAAAAGACAGCAGCAGACTGAACCTTGACAAAT
>CANQSE010000078.1 GCA_947626405.1 uncultured Acetatifactor sp.
CGGTCCCGTGGCCTGATTTTTCAAAGGAAGAATTGGTAAAAGCCGTGGAGGCATATAATCGTAGAGACAGAAAATACGGAGGATTAAAGGAGGAATAGCGCTATGTTTTGGACCAGGCTGATCAGCGGCATCGTGTTGGTGCTCATTGCTCTGGCGGCTTTTTATTTTGGAGGCGCCCCTCTGGCCCTTATATTGTGGGCTGTTTCAATCGCGGCTCTCCACGAACTGTCAAAGGCGTTAAAGTGTACGGACGCTGCCGGAAAGCCGAATATGCCGGAGATTGTCGGAATGGCCGGTGTCACCGCCTATTATGCGGGTATGTATTTTGTGGGCGATCACACGATTATGATCCTTTGTACGGTGGGCTTTTTCCTTGCGGAAATGCTGGTCTATGTGGCTGCGTTCCCAAAGTATCGGGCGGAGCAGATAACTGCGGAGGTTTTTTCGTTTTTATATGCCCCGATGATGCTTTCCTTTATCTATATGACGAGGGAGTCCGCCCAGGGCGTATACATAGTATGGCTTATTCTTATAAGCTCATGGGGCTGCGATACATGTGCGTATGTTGTCGGTATGCTGATCGGAAGAAAAAAGATTTTTCCGGTGCTAAGCCCTAAAAAATCCCTGGAGGGCTGTATAGGCGGCGTGGCCGGAGCGGCGTTGCTGGGATGGCTGTACGGCAGGTTTTTTCTCGAGAGAGTATCAGACGACGGCTCCGTGAGCCTTATAGTTGCGCTGATATGCGCTCTTGGTGCGGTTATGAGCATGGTGGGCGATCTTGCGGCTTCTGCTATCAAGAGAAACGGCAATATTAAGGATTACGGCCGGCTGATCCCTGGACACGGAGGGATCATGGACAGGTTTGACAGCGTGATCGTGACAGCGCCGATGATTTATTTTCTCACACTGTACCTGCTGTCGGTATCATGAAATGGACAAATCTGCGGCGAAGCTGCATATATTATATTTAAATGGAGATTAAACCTATGGATGACAATAAAGGCGGCGGCAGGGTCGTCGCCGTGCTGGGCTCCACCGGCTCCATCGGGACGCAGACTCTGGAGGTGGTGCGCCGCAATCCGGAGCTTAAGGTGGCGGCTCTGGCTGCGGGATGCAGTGTGGAAAAAATGGAGACGCAGATCAGGGAATTTCGTCCGGCCGTTGCGGGAATGTGGAGCAGGCAGGCCGCGGAGGATCTGCGCAGGCGCGTCATGGATCTGGACGTGAAGATAGTCTGGGGCATGGATGGACTTTTGGAAATTGCGACGCTGCCGCAGGTGCAGGTATTGGTTACCGCTGTTGTGGGTATGATTGGTATAAGGCCGACAATCGCGGCGATAAAGGCAGGGAAGGATATTGCTCTGGCAAACAAGGAGACGCTGGTGACGGCAGGGCATATTATCATGCCGCTTGCAGAGGAGAAGGGCGTCTCGATTCTTCCTGTGGACAGCGAGCACAGCGCTATTTTCCAGTCCCTTAACGGCGAACCTCGCAAACGCATCGAAAAGATTCTGCTTACTGCGTCCGGAGGCCCGTTCAGGGGAATGACAAGACAGGAGCTGGCGGGAGTGCGCCCCGAGGATGCGTTAAGACATCCCAATTGGCTAATGGGGCCTAAGATTACCGTTGACAGTTCAACGCTGGTAAACAAGGGTCTGGAGGTAATGGAGGCAAAATGGCTGTTTGACGTTGACCTTGACAGGATCCAGGTCGTCATACATCCTCAGAGCGTAATACATTCGGCTGTACAGTTTGTGGACGGAGCCGTTATTGCCCAGCTCGGTGTCCCGGATATGAAACTGCCGATTCAATATGCGCTGTTTTATCCTGACAGGAAACCGATGGACGGGAAACGCGTGGATTTCTACGAACTGGGGAGCCTGACATTTGAAAAGCCGGATATGGAAACCTTTGAGGGGCTTTCTCTGGCGCTTCGGGCGGCCAAAGCGGGAGGAAGCATGCCAACCGTGTTTAATGCGGCCGACGAGCGGGCGGTTGCGCTGTTTCTGGATGGAAAAATTTCTTATCTGCAGATTCCGGAGCTGATATGTGGAGCCATGGAAAATCACAGGCTCATTTCGGAGCCTGACGTTGATCAGCTTTTGGAGGCTGAAGCCGAGACTTATGAATATATAGCGGGAAGGATGAGTCGTTGATGGCAACGCTTATATGGTTTATTGTCATATTCGGAGCGGTTGTGATTGCTCACGAGTTCGGTCATTTTCTGATTGCAAAGGCAAACGGTATACATGTGGTGGAGTTTGCCATCGGAATGGGGCCGAACATCATATCGATTAAAAAGGGAAATACGAAATACTCCCTGAAGCTTTTTCCTATCGGCGGAGCCTGCATGTTTGAGGGCGAGGACGGGCTTAATCAGAATGATGAGGAAGCCGGAGCCGGATCGTTTTTAAAGGCTCCCGTGTGGGGAAGAATATCCACAGTGGCTGCGGGGCCGATTTTCAATTTTATACTGGCTTTTATCATTGCGTTTATCATGGTAAACATGTCGGATATTGTGGATATACGCGATCCGATTGCGACTCAGGTGTTGGAGGGAGGCGGCGCGGAGGCCGCCGGTCTTAAGGACGGGGATCTGATTATTTCCATAAACGGGGAGAGGATGCGTCTTTATCAGGAAATCTCCCTCTATATGCAGGCGTCGTACAGGGGCGGGGATCTCGAGGTGGTCTATGAGCGCGACGGCAGGCGCTATACGACAACCATTACGCCCGCCTACAGCGAGGAGACCGGAGGATATCTTCTGGGCGTGGCGAACGCGGATTTTGTGGAGCCATCGGCTTTTGACACCTTCCGTTACGCCTGGTACGAGATGCGCTATTCGGTGAAGGCTACCTATAAGAGCCTGCTTATGCTTATCCATGGACAGGTCGGGCGCAAGGACGTGGCAGGTCCGGTGGGAATTGCCGTAAACGTGGTTGGAAAGACTTATGAGGCCGCAAAGGATTACGGCTGGCGAAGCGTGCTTGTCAATATGTTGAATATTACGCTCATGCTATCAGTGAACCTTGGCATACTCAACCTTCTGCCAATACCGGCGCTGGACGGGGGCAGACTTGTCTTTCTGCTTGTGGAAGTAATAAGAGGAAAACCCGTTCCGCCCGAAAAGGAAGGCATGGTTCATTTCGTGGGACTTATGTTTTTTATTGTGCTTATGGTATTTGTATTCTTTAACGATCTGGCGAATATCTTTTTCAGTTAAGGGGCGTCGTACAATTCTTTTTCGCACGTCTTAAGCCTCCCTTTTTCTGAATTTAATTTAATACGGAGGATGACAATATATGGGATTTTTGACTGCGTCCTACTGGCAGGCGGTTCCAAACTACAGCTCGCTTCTGCTGCAGCATTACAGTTTTAAAGGCACGCCCCTCTGCCTTATGCTGCTTTGCGGCGGAGAGGGGGAGCCGCAGGGACGGGCGGGGGCTTATCTGACGGGACAGGCGCTTTGCTGGTTCAGGGACCTGATGTCGCGCGGGAGGCTTCTGCGTCGTCTGCTGCGGCGCACAGAGGACGGAATGGATGTTGTCAGGGCGGAGATTGGGGGCCTGCTCGATCGTCTGCAGGGTGAAATTATCTCATACGGACTGCTTGACAGCCCGCTGACATATTCGGGGATATTCTGTTGCGACGACCGTTTTTTGCTTATGAGCGGCGGAAACGGAAAAATTTTTATTATAAACAGAGGAAACAGGGGCGGAACAGTAAAATGTCTGGCGGCGGATCGTGATTGGGATAATGAAAACGCGCCTTTTGAAATGAAATACGGAGTATTGCAAAGCGGCGTGGGAATTTTGCTCTCCACCGATACGTTCGCGGAGCTTGCAAATAAGGACGAGATTGCGGATTGTCTGCCTGTATGGGAGCTTCACAGCCCGGAGCGGCTGAAACGCCGTCTTGGCGAGCTGGGACTTATGGCGCAGGAGAGAGGCGGGAAAAATATGGCGGCCGGACTGCTGGTCACGCGGGACGGAGGGTCGCAATGCTGACATCGGATCATATTGTGGAAACAGACTATGCGCGGGAGGACGCTTTAAGGGCATCTCTCTGGCGCCGCGGATATGTCCTTCTGCGACTTCTGGGGGAGGGAGCTTTCTCGCGGGTATTTTTGATAAAAAAAGAAAAAACCGGGGAGACATTTGCATGTAAAATATCAGGGAAGGCGGACCTTGCCGAGAGGGAAGGGAAGCTTTTGAAGCTTGTCCGTCATCCGCTGTTTCCTAAATTTTATGAGATGTGGACCTGCGGGAGCGAAGTATGTATTGTGATGGAGTATGTCTGCGGCGCAAATATGGAGGAGCTGCTCAGGCGGCGCGGACCGTTTTCGCAGAGGCAGACGGCGCGTATCGGTATAGAGCTTGCGGAGGGGCTTGGCTATCTCCACAGGATGCGTGAACCGGTGCTTTTCAGGGATGTGAAGCCGGCAAATATCGTTGTGCGGCAGGACGGAAGGGTAAGGCTGCTTGATATGGGCTGCGCCCGCGCGATAAGCAAATGCGGAAGGGAGAGGGTTGGAACTCCCGGATTTGCGGCGCCGGAACAGCTTTCGGGAGAACTTGCCGCCGTTTCCGGGGACGTGTACAGTCTTGGGATGACATTATCCGCAATAGCAGGAAAAAACAGTAAGGGAGGGCTCGATGAGGTCATCCGAAGCTGTACTGAGCCTGATATACGCCTCAGGCCGCCGGATATGCGGGCCGTCGTCGATGCGCTCGCTCCCCTGTGCGGGGATGCGGATTTTGCCCGAAACAATAAGGGAAACGGTAGGAGACTTATTAAACGCGCGGTTTGTGAAAACAATATATGGGAGAGCATGTACCGTAACCTGTGACGTAAAAATAAAACCGCCGCCCTGCGAAAAAAATCTTCGCAAAGCGGCAGTCTCTTTTATTTCTGTCAGCAGCAAGCACAGAGAGTCTTACTTCATCTGCTCCTCCTGCTTTTTGATCATACGACGAACCATCTCACCGCCGATGGAACCAGCCTCACGAGAGGTAAGGTCACCGTTGTAACCCTCCTTCAGGTTTACACCCAGCTCGGAAGCAACCTCGGTCTTGAAACGATCCATAGCAGCCTTTGCTTCAGGCACTTCTACTTTATTACTTCTGTTGCCGTTCATTCTTTTTTCACCTCCAATACTTTGTGATTTTCTCTATCTTCAAGATAAGTGCCGCACGCACTTATCCTGAAACAGTCAGTTTAAGTGAACGCTGCAACTTATCTTGGTCTTATTATTGCTCTGGAAAATAAAAATATGTTGGTAACTTTTACTATAAAAAATTAAGTTTGCATAACCTTAAGTATTGTGTTATATTGGCTTTGCAAACGGCGCGGACATAAAGACGTAATAATTTTAAACAGACCGCGCGTCAGTTGTTCAGGCAATAATAAGACGTGAACGTGACAGACATCCTGACGGGAGAAAAAACGTGAAAGAAAATAAAAATATTTTAAAAAGACGCCGGATAGTTAAAGCGTTTCTGACAGGTTTTATAATGGCTCTTTTATGCGCGCTGGCCGCTGGCTGCTCAGGCGTTAAGGGGGAAAAAATACGTGTAGGCTCGCTAAAAGGGCCAACGTCGATGGGGATCCTGTTTCTGGAACAAAAAGCGGAGGAAGGACTGACGGACGGTCAATATGAATTCAGAATGGCTACTCTGGCGGACGAGCTGCTTTCGCTCATTGCACAGGGTGAGCTTGACATCGCGCTTGTGCCTGCAAATGCGGCGGCTGTGCTGTACCAGAGAATGGACGGGGGCGTTGAGGTAATAGACATTAATACTCTGGGCGTGCTTTATCTTGTGACCGGCGATCCCGATATTGATTCAGCAGACGACCTTGAGGGAAAAAAGATTTATCTTACCGGAATGGGAACAACTCCCGAAGCGTCGCTTCGATATATATTGTCGCAAAACGGGTTTTCGGAGGATGATTATTCCCTGGAGTTTAAATCGGAAGCGGCGGAGGTCGCCGCGATCCTTTCACAGGATCCGGATGCTCTGGGGCTTCTTCCCCAGCCGTTTGCGACTGCGGCTCTCGCTCAGAATCAAAAGCTGAGGATTGCGCTTGACCTTAATGAGGAATGGGAGAGAAGCAGCGGCAGCGCGGGAGGAATGGTGACGGGTGTCACGATTGTAAGGAGGGAATTTCTTGAGGAAAATCCGAATGCGGTCGCGAACTTTTTAAAGGATCACAGGGAGAGTGTGGAGAGCATAAATTCTGACCCTGCGACAGGGGCGGAATACGCCGTAGAGCAGGGAATTGTCGGGTCGGAAGCGATTGCCGGGAGGGCAATACCTGAGTGCAATATCGTATGTATCACGGGTGATGAGATGAAGGCGCTTTTGTCAGGATATCTTGGAGTGCTTGAAGAATTTGACGCTGCTATGGTGGGAGGACGCGCGCCTGACGCGGATTTTTATTTCCTGGGGCAGTGAAGGGCGCCTTAAAATATGATGCGCTTTTGTTTGCGCGGGCTTGACAGTTGCCGAAATGGGTATAAGCATGAAAAATACATCGGATGGGAGAAAAAACATAATAGGCCGATATTGGAAAAAGGCCGTCTGCATTTTTTTCTGGCTGTCTGTGTGGCAGCTTGTTACGCTTGTTGTCGGAAACGAAATCCTTCTGTCCGGTCCATGGGAAACCCTTTGCAGGCTTGCCGGTCTTTTGGGACAGCCGGATTTTTACCGCGCAGTTGGGGCGAGCCTTATAAGAATCGGGACGGGGTTTGTATGCGGCGCGCTTTTCGGGATCCTGTCCGCCGCTGTGGCAAGCCGTTTTTTAATTGTTAGGCAGCTTCTTGCTCCGCTTATGAGTCTTTTAAAGACAGTGCCGGTGGCGTCGTTTGTGGTGATTCTTCTTATCTGGTGGGGCTCCTCGTTCCTGGCGGCTGTGATAAGCTTTCTGGTTGTGCTCCCAAACGTCTACCTCAACACGCTTGAGGGATTAAAAAACACAGACAGGGATCTTCTTGAGATGGCGGAGGTTTTCGGACTGCCCTTCTCAACAAGATTTTTTTATATCTTCCGCCCTTCCCTTCGTCCCTTTTTAAACGGAGCCCTTAAGCTTTCGCTTGGAATGAGCTGGAAATCGGGGATCGCAGCGGAAGTCATAGGGACTCCGGCACATTCTGCGGGAAGCGGTATTTATATGTCTAAAATTTATCTTGATACGGCCGGTGTGTTTGCATGGACGGCGGCCGTGGTGATTGTAAGCGTTGTATTCGAGCGCATATTTCTTGGGATGGCGGACGCTTTTTTCAGGTGGCAGCCCCGGTGCGTTAAACCGCGGCGCACTAAAGGCGGTTTTTCGGAGGTCTATTATAAAAACCTTGAAAAAAGCTACGACCTGCCCGGCAATGGGGGCCGCAGGCAGGTTATTGCGGGTTCATCCGCGGTCTGTGGCCCCGGCGTCCATTATATTACGGGCCCTTCCGGCAGCGGAAAGACCACGCTCCTTATGCTGCTTGCCGGACTGAGAAAGCCTGACTCGGGTGTTATAAAGGTTCCCGCGAGGGTCAGCATGATGTTTCAGGAGGACAGGCTCTGCATGGAGCTTACAGCCTTAAAAAACGTGGAGATGGTCACCGGAAGCCGCGCGGAGGCTGAGAAAGCGCTGCTTTGTCTTCTGTCATGCGAGGATCTTGAGAAGCCCTGCTCGGATCTGAGCGGCGGTATGAAACGGCGAGTGTCCCTGGCAAGGGCCATGGAGGCGCAGTCAGAGCTTGTCCTGCTTGACGAGCCGTTTACTGGGCTTGACGAGGAGAACCGGAGACGCGCAATGGACTACATCATGCGGCGCGGACAGGGCAGAATACTGATAATCGCCGCGCATGATACTGACGGAGTAAACGCTGAGGGGCCATGTTGACTTTAAATATTTGAAAAACTGTGGCTTGAAGACGGAAAAACTGTTTGTCTTTTTGAACGTTCTGTGCTATAATTTTTAAATGACTGTGACTGTCACCTGCCAGATGCGCGGGACGGTTTTTGATAGATCTTCACAGGCAATTTGAAGGAGGAGCATTGTAATGAGTTTACAGGTGGAAAAATTAGAAAAAAACATGGCGAAGCTGACCATTGAGGTACCGGCGCAGGAGCTGGAAAAGGCGATTGACTCCGCTTATCAGAAAAATAAGAACAGGATCAGCGTACCGGGCTTCCGAAAGGGCAAAGCGCCCCGCAGGATGATCGAGCAGATGTACGGGAAAGACATATTTTACGAAGATGCGGCCAACGAGCTGATCTCCGACGCTTATGAGAAGGCTCTCGACGAGTGCGACGAGCAGATCGTCTCGTCTCCAAAGGTAAATGTTGTACAGATTGAGTCCGGAAAGCCGTTCATCTTTACCGCCGAGGTTGCTCTTAAGCCGGAGGTAAAGCTCGGAAAATACAAGGGCGTTAAAGTCAGCAAGCCCGATCTGGACG
>CANQSE010000079.1 GCA_947626405.1 uncultured Acetatifactor sp.
AGAAGGAGAACACGGTAATTGTTGACGGCGAGGGCGACAAGGCTCAGATCCAGGCCCGCATCGCACAGATCAAAAAGCAGATCGAGGATACAACCTCCGATTTCGACAGGGAGAAGCTCCAGGAGAGACTGGCAAAGCTTGCCGGAGGCGTGGCGGTAATCCGCGTTGGCGCCGCTACCGAGACGGAGATGAAGGAGGCAAAGCTTCGCATGGAGGACGCTCTTGCTGCGACTCGTGCGGCTGTGGAGGAAGGCATTATCTGCGGCGGCGGTTCGGCTTATATTCACGCATCCAAAAAGGTTGCAAAGCTGGCGGATACTCTGGAGGGCGACGAGAAGACTGGCGCACAGCTTGTGCTTAAGGCTCTGGAGGCTCCTCTGTACCACATCGCCGCAAACGCAGGTCTTGAGGGCAGCGTTATCATTAACAAGGTAAATGAGTCCGAGATCGGCATTGGATTTGATGTGCTGAAAGAGGAATATGTGGATATGGTTGAAGCCGGCATCCTGGATCCCGCAAAGGTGACCAGAAGCGCACTTCAGAACGCAACAAGCGTGGCGAGCACCCTGCTTACAACAGAAAGCGTTGTCGCAAACATCAAGGAGGAAACTCCCGCTATGCCTGCAGGCGCAGGAATGGGCGCGTATTAAAAAATATGTAAACAGTGAAAAAAGCCTATCGGACCGTTTCGACAGTCCGACAGGCTTTTTTTCTTGACTTGGTATTAAAAACCATGTATTGTAATTACATGACGTTTAAGAAAGCCGGAGCTGCGTTTCGTAACAAACCGGCGGGAAAAAGGTGAGAAGCTGACGGAGACTGGGAAGCGATGGTAAGCGTATTACTTTGCGGGAATTATAAGGTTTTTGACGGTGCTCTGACGCAGATGATCTCAATGTGCAACAGGACAAGGGAGTCAGTCTGCGTATACCTGATGACGATGGATCTGACGCGGCTGAGGGATGATTTCAGACCTGTAACGGAAAAGCAGGCCGATTTTCTGAGAGACGTACTGAAAGAAAAAAATCCGCAGAACACGGTGCGGTATCTGGATATGACGCAAATCTATGAGAGAGAATTTAAAGGCTGCGTAAACGAGGGAGCATACTGTACTCCCTACACGCTGCTCAGGCTGCTTGCGGACCTTGTGCCCGATATACCTGATAAGCTTTTGTATCTCGACATTGACATTATGATAGCAGATGATATTAAAAAACTCTGGGAGATCGATGTAGGAGCTTTCGAGTATGCCGCTGTGAAGGAAAAATACGGCTGCTGGCTGATCCGTCCTGATTATATAAACGCAGGGATGCTGCTTATGAACATGGCCACGATCCGCAGGACGGGACTGCTTCAAAAGGCCAGAGAGCTTATACGCAAAAAGAAGCTTTTGTTTGCGGACCAGTCGGCAATCTTTCTCTCGACGACAAAAAAGAAGCTTATAAACAGGATTTATAACGAGCAGTCCAGGTTTGACAGGAAGGGCACCGTGGTGTGTCATTTCTGCAAAAGACTTATGTTTCGTCCACTGCCCCACACCGAAAATTATAAACAGTGGCAGGTGGAGGAGATTCATAAGTATCTGCACTGTCATACCTTTGACAGTGATCTTGAGGAGTATAAGACGCTTAAGGCGCGTTTTGACGCGGACTGCCGTAAGGGCAGACAAAAGCAGGCGGACGCCTGAGGATTTTAAGGACGCTTCATAAAAGAAAAAGGAGATTTACAGGATGCCAAATGAAAATGTCAGGAATACTGACAACAGGGAAATACCGATATTTTTTGCGGTGGACGACGGGTACTGTCCGTTCCTCGCGGTGGCGATTCAGTCCATGCTGGATCACGCCGCGCCGCAGTATATGTATTCGATAAAGGTGCTCAACACTGACATAGGAAGCGAAAATAAGAAAAGGATCGCAAGGTACGAGCGGGAAAACGTAAGCATAGAATTTGTCGATCTTAACTATTATATCCAGAAGATCAAGGATAAGCTCTATACAAGGGATTACTACTCAAAGAGCACATACTTCCGGCTCTTTATCCCTAACCTGTATCCGCAGTACGACAAGGCCTTATATCTGGACAGCGATATAGTTGTGCTGGACGACATTGCGGAGCTTTTTTTCACAGACATCGGAGACAACATGGTTGCGGCGGCGCCGGACGATGTGATTCAGTTTAACCCCGTGTTTCAGCATTATGTTGAAAAGGTGGTGGGCGTCGCTGATTACAGACGTTATTTTAATGCGGGCGTCCTGCTTATGAACCTTCACCAGATGCGTCGTTTCAAATTTCAGGAAAAGTTCCTGTACATGCTGGATTTAATCAAGTTTTCGGTGGCACAGGATCAGGATTATCTTAACCGCATCTGCAAGGGAAGGGTGAAGCTGATAGACAGAACCTGGAACAGGATGCCAATCCCCGATCCGAAGATAAAGCCGGAGGATGTAAAGCTTGTACATTATAATCTTGCCTTCAAGCCATGGCATTTTGAAGATATTCTGTATAAGGAATTTTTCTGGATGTATGCCCAGGAGACGGAATATTTTGATGAAATACAGGAGATAAGGGACAATTACTCCCAGGAGGACAGGGCCATGGACACACAGAAGCACGAAAAGCTGAAAAAATTGGCCAAACGGGAATCCGACTGCGTGGGAGACGACAGAAAATACCGGAAATAGGCGTAAGGGCGGACTAATCTTATGAAAAGGGCGGAGATGAGCAATGAGCGGTAAAAAGGACAAGAGGGACGGTAATACGGCTGAGAATACACCTGTTAAAGACCCGGGCCGGCTGGCTGTGCTGGAGAGGATACGCAGACTGGAGCGGGAGGGAAAGTTTGACGTCGACGCGGAGGAGGATCCGCCCACTATTCCTCTGGGGCCGGGGGATATCGACTATCTGAGGAGCAAGCCGTCCAGCAGGATAAAGGCGCGCGCGGCATATGCGATAGCCGAAAAATTTGTGGACAGGCTGATTCGGACGGGCGATCTTGTTATAAAAGAGGTAAAAGGGCTTGAAAACTTAAACGGAGTGGAGAGCGGGGCGATTATCACCTGCAACCATTTTAACCCTTTCGATTGCTTCACTATAGAGAAGATATTCCGCAAAAGCGTCCACTATGGAAAGAAAAAGCTTTTCAAGGTGATACGGGAGGGTAACTACACCAATTTCCCGGGTCTTTACGGGTTCCTGTTCAGAAACTGCGACACGCTGCCCTTAAGCCAGAACAAAAAGACGATGTACAACTTTTTGATGGCTGTGGACACCATATTGAGGCGCGGGGATCTTATCCTGATCTATCCCGAGCAGAGCCTGTGGTGGAATTACAGAAAGCCTAAGCCCTTAAAGAACGGGGCGTTTAAATTTGCGGTCAAGAACAAGGTGCCGGTGATTCCTGTTTTTATAGTCATGGAGGACAGCGACAGGATCGGAAATGACGGCTTCCCGATACAGGAGTATACGGTTTTCATCGAAAACCCTGTTTTCCCTGAGGAAGGGCTGACGGAGCGGCGCCAGGTTGACGCGATGAGAGACAGAAATTATCAGGTTTGGAAACGGATTTACGAGGAATTTTACGGCGTGCCGCTGACATATGAAATTGAAGATGAAGGGCAGGAGGACGACGGCCGGTAAGAAGGAAGGATATGGGAAAATCAAAACAACCGGATGTTATTTATTATAGTGATCCCACTTCGGACGAATTTTCGCGGGCAAAGATTGAGCCCAGGGTAATCGACGGCAGTTATAAATATTTTCATGGCAGGCTATGGGAGGATGCGTCTTTTGTGATCCAGAACGTGTTGAGCATGCCGGTGAAGATCTTGTATCTTAAACTGAAGTTTCACTTAAAATACGAGGGCAGGGAGAAGCTTAAAGAATATAAAAACATAGGTTATTTTATTTACGGGAACCATACCCAGCCCTTTGGGGATACAATTATCCCGAGCATTGCAAATTATCCCAAGAGAAATTTCTTCATCGTGAGCCCGGCCAACGTGTCGATGCCGTTAATGGGATGGCTGGTGGAGCTTCTGGGGGCCATACCGATACCGGGCAATCTTGACGCTGCCAGGAATTTTGTAAAGAGAATCGAGAGCAGGATAGCGGGCAGGGCATCCTGTACTATCTACCCGGAGGCGCATATCTGGCCGTATTATACGGGAATAAGACCGTTTTCCGACGTATCGTTTAAATATCCTGTAAAGTGCAACTGCCCTGTCTTTGCCCTCACGAATACATATCATGCGGGAGGGAGAAAGCGTAATAAGGCGCGTATCGTGACTTATATCGACGGTCCCTTTTTACCAGACATGACCATGCCGGAGAGACTCAGGCAGAAGGATCTCAGGGATCGGGTGTACCGCTGTATGGAGGAGCGCAGCAGGGAAAGCGATTTTGAGCTTATAAAGTACGTGCCGCGGTGAAAGGAGACAAAAAATTGAAAGAGATTTACAAGGCGTTTACGCTGGGAGACATGCGTGCCGTTTATCTTTTGGACACGGAAACACGCGTGATGGGGCTTACGGTGATTCCAGAGGAGCTTGCGGGGGAGGTTGATCTGGACGGATGGTGGAACATTGAACCGGCGGTTCAGATAAAGCTTGTCGGCACAAGCTATCCGGACGGTTTTTCCAACGGGCACTCGATGAGAAACAGCGCTGATACAAGGCGGCTGCGTTTTTGTGAGCAGAAGGTGGAGACTGACGGGAAAACGCGCGTGATCACGATTATGGAAAACGAGAGGGCGCAGGTATCGCACGTGCTTGAATATGAGCCCGGACAGCTCTTTATGAAGATGTATTCCGAGGTGACGCCTCTTACAGAGGAGACTCTTGGTATTGAGATGATATCCTCTTATAATCTGTGCGCTTTTTCATGTTTGGGAAAAGGTCTCAGGATGGAAGATTTTGTGCTGCACAGACTCTGCAGCAAGTGGAGCATGGAGGGAAGGCTTGAGAGCGTGCATTTTATGGATATGCAGCTTGAGCCGTCCTGGCTGCGCATCGGAGCAAACAGCGTGCGATTCGGGCAGGTGGGCTCAATGCCTGTGCGCAGATATTTTCCGTGGATGATCGCGGAGGACGAAAAATACGGTTACGGGGTGGGGATTCAGCTTTGCCATCCCGCCTCCTGGCAGATGGAGGTTTATAATATTGACGAGCGGTTTTCTCTCTCCGGAGGGCTGGCGGACAGAGAGTTCGGCCACTGGATGAAGAATCTGAAAAATGGAGAAACCTTCCGCACGCCGGTCGCCGTTGTCACAACCGCAAAGGAGGACGTGGACGGCATAAGCTATCGTCTCACCTCTGCGCAGCTTCCTAATCTCGATGCGGCGCCGGAGTCTGAGAGGGATCTGCCCGTTGTGTTTAACGAGTATTGCAAAAGCTGGGGCAGGCCGACACAGGATGAGATGCTTGAGGTCGCGCGGACCTTGAAGGGACACGGAATCCGCTACTGCGTCATCGATGCCGGATGGCACGTGAGGACTGGAAACGACTGGTCCGACATCGGAGACTGGAACACAAACAGGGAGCTGTTTCCGGACGGCCTTGCCTATACGGCGGAAAAGATCAGAGAGGCCGGAATGATCCCGGGGCTCTGGTACGAAATGGAAAATGTGGCCGGAAGCTCCGATATTTTCAACAGGACCGAGTATCTGCTGCACAGGGACGGGTATCCGCTGCAGGCAGGGGCAAGGCGCTTTCTCGATATGAGAAAACCCGAGGTGTGGGAGTATCTGGAGGAAAAGGTGATCCGCAACCTCAAAGAATGCGGCTTCGGCTATCTTAAGGTTGATTATAACGACAATATCGGCATAGGCTGTGACGGTGCGGAATCCCTGGGGGAGGGACTGAGACAGAACATGGAGAAAACCCGGGAATTTTTTGCAAGGCTGCGGCAAGAGCTGCCAGATCTGGTCATAGAAAACTGTTCTTCAGGAGGGCATCGTCTCGAGCCGTCCATGCAGGCGTTAAGCAGCATGGCTTCCTTCTCGGACGCGCATGAATGTCAGGCGATACCCGTAATCGCCGCCAATGTGAGCAGAGCCATCCTTCCGGCTCAGAGCCAGATCTGGGCGGTGCTAAGGAAAAATGACAGCGAACAAAGGCTGTATTATTCCCTGTGCAACACATTCCTCGGCCGGATGTGCCTTTCCGGGGACGTCTGCGAGCTTGATGAAAGGCAGTGGAAAATAGTGGACGAAGGAATAGGCTTCTATAAAAGCTGCGCACCTCTGATCAGGATGGGAAGAAATTACAGACAGGGCACGGAAAAGACAAGCTATAATCACCTTAAGGGCTGGCAGGCGGTATGCAGACTTGGCGCCCAAAAGGACAAAATGCTTGCTGTGGTGCACGGCTTTGAGGAGTGCGGAGACGGGCTTACGGTCAGGCTTCCCGCTCCGGACGGTCAGGTCTGGACAATAGGAGAGGAGTTCCACAGGGAGGGACTTGAGATATCATGCACGGGAGGGGAGCTTGAGATCCGCGGATGGAAGCCGTTTGACGCAGCGGGGGTCATTTTGGAAAAAAGTTCTTGACAATCGCTGATCGAGAGACTATACTTTGAACTGTGAATGATGATTTTAAAGTGAGAGTGGCTGTTGCCACTCTTTCTTAGTGTTTGGAGCATAGCCTGCAGTGAGCGAAGGAGAGCCATAAAAACGGGAGAAAAGGATGACCAGGAGAGAGGATTACGAGAAAAGGACGGAGGAGCTGCTTGCGCCTATAGCTGATGCCGCGGGAGTCACAATCTATGACGTGGAGTATGTAAAGGAGGGCGCGGACTATTACCTGAGGGCCTATATTGACAAGCCGGGCGGCATAGGAATAAATGACTGTGAAAATGTGAGCAGGGCTCTGTCGGATGAGCTGGACAGGGTTGATTTTATACCTGACGCCTACATTCTCGAGGTCAGCAGCCCCGGACTGGGCAGGACGTTAAAAAAAGATAAGCACCTTCGCTATTCCCTTGGCGAGAAGGTGGAGATCAAGCTTTTTAAGCCAATAGAGGATCGCAGGGAGTTTGAAGGGATTCTGGAAAATTTTGACCGCGACAGTGTCACTATCCGCGGGGAAAACGGAACCGAGACGTTTGAACGCTCACAGATCGCGCTGATTCGCCTGGCGCTTGATTTCTGAGACGTAAAGCAGACTATAACATGAAAATACAAGCAACAAAAGTTGGCATGCAGCCAGAATGGAGGAAATGATGAATAAGGAATTGATGGAGGCGCTGGATATTCTTGAGAAGGAGAAAGAGATCAGCAAGGAGACGCTCTTTGAGGCCATAGAAAACTCGCTGTTGACCGCCTGCAAGAATCACTTCGGCAAGTCGGAAAACGTTCATGTGGAAATCGACAGGGAAACCTGCGATTTTCTGGTGTATGCTGAGAAGGAAGTAGTTGAGACGGAGGATGACGTTGAGGACGACTGCCTTCAGATCTCCCTTGATAAGGCCAGAGAGATCTCATCCATGGCCAAGGTTGGAGATATGATCCATGTGGAAATCAAATCGCGGGAATTTGGGCGCATTGCGACGCAGAACGCAAAAAATGTGATTCTCCAGAAGATACGTGAGGAGGAGCGCAGCGTCATTTACAATCAGTATTATGAAAAGGAAAAGGATGTAGTCACCGGTGTCGTGCAGCGGTACGTGGGCAGGAATATAAGCATAAATCTGGGGAGAGCCGACGCTATGCTCAGCGAAAGCGAGCAGGTAAGGACAGAGGTGTTCAGACCCACGGAACGTATAAAGGTTTACATCCTGGAGGTCAAGAACACACCCAAGGGACCCCGCATCAACGTCAGCCGGACTCATCCGGAGCTTGTAAAGAGACTGTTTGAGTCGGAGGTTACGGAGATAAAGGACGGAACGGTTGAGATAAAGAGCATCGCCAGAGAGGCGGGAAGCCGGACCAAGATCGCCGTGTGGAGCAACAATCCTAACGTGGACGCGGTGGGCGCATGCGTGGGTATGAACGGCGCCAGAGTCAACGCAATCGTCGAGGAGCTCAGAGGAGAGAAGATAGATATTGTAAACTGGGACGACAACCCCGGAAACCTGATTCAGAACGCCCTGTCTCCCGCAAAGATAGTGGCGGTGTTTGCGGATCCCGACGAGAAGACCGCAAAGGTTGTGGTACCCGATTACCAGCTTTCGCTCGCTATAGGCAAGGAGGGGCAGAATGCAAGACTTGCGGCCAGACTCACCGGTTATAAGATAGACATCAAGTCCGAGACTCAGGCGAAGGATGCGCCGGGCTTCAGATATGAAGATTACATGGACGACTACGAAGACGACGAAGATGCGTACGCAGAGGATGAAAATACCTACGCGGATGATGAAGGTGCGTATGCGGAGGACGATTATCAGGATAACGGATTTTCCG
>CANQSE010000080.1 GCA_947626405.1 uncultured Acetatifactor sp.
TGCGGCGCACTCACGGCAAGTCCGCTTTTTTAAGCTGGATCGCCATATATGGTCTTCCCGGCAGCTTCACAGAAAATCTGCCGCAGACGATACCCCTGTCCTCAACTGTCATGTTCCAGGTGTCAATCACCTTCAGCCTGTACTCGGTGACATCGTCAATGTGGTACTGCTTCAGAGCAGGCTGCATAAAACTGTAATATATCAGATAATAATCAGATACAGACGGCGCAAGGCTCATCTGCGGCACCGCGCACACCTCCGACCAGAACCTGTCGCACGGCATAAGCCCTCCGCCCGGCGTCTCTTTCCATATGTCCATCAGAAATCTGAACCTCTTATGGCTCTCCCCGTGGAGCTTTCCGCCGTGTGACCACCAGAGCACCCCGTCATCGCTTAGAAAAGTTTCCCCGTGCCCGGGATATCCCCCTCTGCACACAGCCTCCCAGAAACGCCGTACCATCTCCTGACCGCTCAGATTTCCCCATCCGTGGGGAATATTGCCCTCGTAAGCTATTTCATCAAGCACAACGGGCTTTCTGTAACGCTCACGCCATTCGTTGACGTTCTCCGCCGTTTTATACAGATCCTGGCGCTGTATACTGCAATGTGTCACCCACGGTCTGCTGTAATCATAAAAAGAAATACAGTTATGAATAGACCTGAGATGGCTGTATGGATCGTGGCGGCAGATCAAATCCGCATATCTCTCCCAGTCGGCCATCGTCTTATCATGGAGCAGATCATACTCGTTTGCCAGCGACCACCAGACGTTTCTAAAAGCGCAAAACCGCGCCAGAACATATTTCCAGTACAGGTCGTCCTGCTCCTTTGTCATACAGGAAAATCCCCATCTGTCATACGGGTGCATCACAATCAGATCAGCCTGAATCCCAAGCCTGCAAAGCTGCGAGACGCAATATTCCAAATGGCGGAAATGCTCAGGACAAAATCTTGTAAAATCCCACCGGTTCCCCTTGCTCTTATTGCCGTATTGCAGAAAATTCTCCGGCGTCAGCACGGAGGAATCCATAGGCTCTCCCTCATAGGGATAGGACCTTGGTTCGCTGAGATTATAGTCATAATGTTTGGGGAAAATACAGAACCTTACCTTGTTAAACGCGCTTTCCTTCAGTGAGTCCAGCGTTTCCTGTATACGCTCGTCGGACTGCATGGCCCAAGCATAACAGGTTGTTCCAAGGCAGTAATACGGCGTTCCGTCCTCGTAGGCAAAATGAAAGGTGTCAGCCACTCTGACCGGACCGTGATTTCCCTCCGATGCAGGTACGGACAAAAATTTCCCCTGAATCGGTTCCTCCAGGAAATCGGCATAAAGCGTATAATCGTATTCCCCTTCAAAGGACGGCATAAACCTGAATACATACTCGCCGTCCCCGTCATAAAACCCGTCGGCTTCAACCTTTTCCCACCGACAGCTAAAAACTCCCCTCAGAGTGTGTCCGGTGAACGGGTTCCCATCCTCCGGCCCTTTTATCCGAGTTTCAAACACGCCCCATCTTTCGACAGGTTCCATAGGCCCTCCTCCACGTGTGAACACGCTCAGATCTCATTTCCCGGAAACCGCGGCACTCCGGCTAATCCCCTCGCCAGATCCTCGTCCGTTGGAATATAATCGGTCATTTCTCCGTTGTTATATTTTTCATAGGCGGCCAGATCAAAGTACCCTGTACCTGTAAGTCCAAACAGGATGGTTTTCTCCTCTCCCGTCTCCCTGCACTTAACCGCCTCGTCCATCGCCGCCTTGATAGCATGCGAGCTTTCAGGCGCGGGCAGAATACCCTCCACTCTTGCAAACTCCTCCGCGGCACGGAAAACCGCGGTCTGTTCTACGCTTACGGCTTCCATATAGCCGTCGTGGTAAAGCTGGGAGAGCACGGAACTCATGCCGTGGTATCTCAGCCCGCCTGCGTGGTTCGGCGCCGGTATAAAGCCCGAGCCCAGGGTATACATTTTTGCCAGCGGACATACCTTCCCAGTATCACAGAAATCATAGACAAATTTACCTCTTGTAAGGCTTGGACATGATACTGGCTCCACCGCGATAAAACGATAATCGGCCTCGCCTCGCAGCTTTTCTCCCATGAAAGGCGCAATCAGTCCTCCAAGGTTTGAACCTCCTCCGGCGCAGCCGATGATAATATCAGGCTTAATACCATACTTATCCATGGCTGTCTTTGTCTCAAGACCTATCACGGACTGGTGCAGCAAAACCTGTGACAATACGCTTCCCAGCACATAGCGGTAACCCTCTTTGGTGACTGCGGCCTCCACCGCCTCGGAAATCGCGCAGCCCAGGCTGCCCGTTGTGCCCGGAAACTCCTCAAGGATCTTTCGTCCCACCTGTGTAGTAGCCGAGGGAGAGGGCGTAACATTTGCACCGTAGGTCCTCATCACCTCTCTGCGGAACGGTTTCTGCTCATATGAGCATTTAACCATATAAACCTGGCAGTCTATTCCAAAATAGGCGCACGCCATAGACAGCGCCGTTCCCCACTGACCGGCCCCCGTCTCGGTTGTAACGCCCTTTAACCCCTGCTTCTTAGCGTAGTATGCCTGAGCGATTGCGGAGTTTAACTTGTGGCTGCCGCTTGTGTTGTTGCCCTCAAATTTATAATATATCTTTGCGGGGGTCTTAAGCTTCTCCTCAAGGCAGTACGCCCTGACGAGAGGCGACGGCCTGTACATGCGGTAGAAATTCCGTATTTCCTCCGGAATCTCAAAATACGCCGTTGTGTCGTCCAGCTCCTGGCGGCTTAACTCATCACAGAAAATTCCCCGCAGTTCATCGAAGGTAACAGGCTTAAGCGTCCCCGGATTGAGAATCGGAGCCGGCTTGTTTTTCATATCCGCCCTCAGATTGTACCAGCTTACGGGCATCTCGCTTTCTTCAAGATAAATCTTGTAGGGAATATTCTTTGTTTCGCTCATCTCTCAGATCCTTTCTGATAAAAAAATTTCTTAACCTCTAAGCTTTCTGATAGCTTTTGCCTGAATCAGGCACCTGCCGTGTTCCTCAAGTCTAAGAAGCAGGTTTTCCTCAGCGCCGTAAAGACTCCCGAACTCCATAGCCTGAATACAGGCGCGGCTATAGCGCTCGTAGGCGGCATGACCCTTCCCAAGACAGAGAAAATATGTATCCTCCATCTCATACAGGGCGCTGTCCACTCTGAGGTTAGCCGGCAGTACGCGGGCGAAATTCATCACATCCCTTATCGCCGAAAATGCAAAAATTGCAAACTCGGGCTTGCGCACAGGCACGGAGGGTACGTTTTCAGCCTGCTCCGCCGGTGCGGAAGGAGCGCCGCTTTGACTCTCCTGACCGGCTTTTCCCGCCATCCCGACTTTTTCCTTTGCCCTTAAAAGAACCTTCTTCATCTCCCTCAGACACTCTATCAGGGGCTCACTTTCAGGCTCGCGCTCCGAAAAAGTCAGGACAAGGCCCTGCTCCGGCAGCATCATAATCTGAAGGTCAAACGAGTACCTTGGAGGTTTATATCCGACCGTTTCCTCAGCCTGGACAATAATCTCCTGAACTACCTCCCTTGCCTTTTCGCTGCGCAGCACAAAGTCCTTATAATCAATGTCATATTCATCCAGCTCCTCATTTGAGAGAAAACACTTAACCGTCTTGTCATCCACGCGCTCTATTCTCATACATACTCCCATCCGCCTGCCAAACGGCACTCACAATCAAACATCCGTTACAAATATGTACGTTGGGTTACAAACCGCCATATAACTATGTCTATCATAGCATGATATGAAAATTTTTTCAATTATATATGTTTTCCAGTTTTATATTATATTTCCTTCATTCATAAAATCACAGTGAATTGGAAAGCATATTATTTGAACGCTGCATGAAGACAGCAGAAAAGAGGGAATATGAATTTAGACGGAAATGCCCGCAGAACGGCGATTATTGTATATCTTGAAAGGCAGTCGGGTCCTGTCAGCGGTGCGGAGCTGGCCCGCCAGTTCGGCGTAAGCCGCCAGGCCATCGTAAAAGACATTGCGCTGCTGCGCACGTCCAATCGCAATATTTTGTCTACAAACAAGGGATATGTCCTTTTTCATCCGCAGAAAAAACAGAGCGGCCACACCGCGGTCATAACGGTAGATCACACGGCGGAGCAGGCACTTGACGAAATGCTTGCAATTGTGGAATACGGTGGATCAATGCTTGACGTTTTTATCGATCACGACCTGTACGGACAGGTCAGGGCGAATCTCATGATTAACGACGCTGACGACGCTGCGGAATTTTGCAGCAGATTGTCCAAAAGCAGCTCCACGCATCTTAGGGAGCTCACGGAAGGCAGCCATTACCATACGATATCGGCGCCCTCCGAAAAAATTTTGGATCTGATACGAAACGAGCTTCAGGAAAAAGGCATCCTTGCGGAATGACGGTGTTTTATTGTTGTGGCGGAATAAGCTTTCTACTTCCCCTATTTTACGATTTCACCGTACATAGCGGGACGTCTGTCGCGAAACAGCCCCCATTCAAGGCGAAGCTTCTCAATCTCGTGTAAATCAAATGTATGGAGAATCATCTTTTCTTCAGTCCTGCCCGCATCCTCCAGTATTTCTCCCGTCTCGTCCGTTATAAATGACGAGCCGTAAAATGTCAGTGAAGACGTCTGCATGTTGTTGGCTTCGCAGGGCTTTACGCTCTCCTCGCCGATACGGTTTGCGGCGGCCACAGGTATTATGTTTGCGGCGGCATGACCCTGCATACAGCGTCGCCAGTGCGGCATACTGTCACATCCGATTATGGGCTCTGAGCCGATTGCCGTCGGATAGAGAAGAAGCTGAGCGCCCATAAGCGCCATGCACCTTGCGGCCTCCGGAAACCATTGATCCCAGCAGATGCCTACTCCGATTTTTCCGTAAGCGGTATTCCACACGCGAAAACCCGTATCCCCAGGGGTAAAGTAAAATTTTTCCTGATAAAAATGATCGTCCGGAATATGAGTCTTGCGGTACACTCCCAAAATTTTTCCGTCCGCGTCAATCATTGCCACGGAATTATACGTCGTATTTTTATCCCTCTCATAAAAGCTTACAGGCAATACAACTTTCAGATCGGCCGCCAGTCTGCAAAAGTGCCGCACCGCGGGATCCTCCTCAGGAGACATTGCCATACCGTAGGAAGCATAGTTTTTCTCCTGACAGAAATACCATGCTTCAAAGAGCTCCGGCAGCAAAATAACGTTTGCCCCCAGTCCTGCGGCCTGCCTGACAAGGCTGTCCGCAGCCGCAATATTTTCTTCCGTCGGGCGGTTACAGTACATTTGAACCGCCGCCACAGTCACTTTTTTCATTATTATACCCCTGGCGTGCTTCAGCACGCATACAAATCAGAATTTGAAAGCTTACTTTCAGACTTATACCCCTTTACCAACCAGAATCAGCCTCTTTACCGCGGTATCTGCTGTGTGATGCAGTGAATGTTTCCTCCGCCGATCAGTATATCCCTGGCGTAAATCTGAATTACTTCCCTTTCCGGAAACAGCGACTGCAGGGTTTCTTTTGCCCTTTCGTCCATTGGGTCGCCAAATCCCGGCATAACGATATTCGCGTTGGCAATGTAAAAATTCACATAGGAAGCCGCAAGCCTCTCACCCGGTATACGAGCAGGCTCGTCCCGGCAGGCGTCCAGTCCCGCGCACTCATCAGCCGTCACCGTCACAGGAGCCGGCAGCATAAGCTTATGGACCTTTATGCGTCTCCCTGCGGCGTCGGTATTGTTTTCCAGATACTCAAGGCACGCTTTTGACATTTCGTACTGCACGTCGTTTCTGTCGTCGGTCCATGCCAGCACCGCCTCGCCCGGTTTCACAAAAGCGCATATGTTATCCACATGTCCGTTGGTTTCGTCGTTATATATGCCGCAGGGAAGCCAGAGCACCACCGACACATTCAGGTAATCCCTGAGCACCTGCTCAATCTGCTCACGTCTCATGTCGGGATTTCTGCCTTTGCTTAACAGACAGCTCTCCGTAACAATACAGGTTCCTTCCCCGTCCACATGGATTGAGCCTCCCTCAAGTATGAAATCCCGCTTGTGGTACACATCCCTGTCAAATAAGTCGCAGATTTTACGCGCCATCTGATTGTCCTTGTCCCACGGAAAATACAGCCCGTCGCTCAGACCGCCCCAGGCGTTAAATCCCCAGTCAATTCCCCTTATCTCTCCCGAGTCGTTTTTCACAAACGTGGGGGCGTAATCCCTTGCCCATGCGTCGTTGCTCGACATCTCCACCACGCGCACAGTCTCCGGCAGCATAGCTCTGGCGTTGTCGTACTGGGAAGCGCTGGCGCACACCGTCACCTTTTCCGATTGCGAGATGGCTTCCGCAACCTGCACAAACGCCTTTCTGGCCGCATATCCGCCATACTGCCAGGAATCCGGTCTCTCCGGAAAGATCATAATACATCCCTCGTGCGGTTCAAACTCCCCCGGCATGCGGAATCCGTCTTCTGCGGGCGTCCTGTCCTTTATCAGCCTCATCTTTTTACTCCGTTATTTTATAATGCCTCTGGTCATTTACCGTTATTCAGCAGAGCCTTCCCTTGAAATCCTCGTACCCGAATCTTTTGAGAATCCTGCAGTCTCCGTCTTTTCCGCGCAGGGCGATTGCGGGCAGCGGCATCCCGTTAAAGGTATTGTTCTTTACCATGGAATAAATCGCCATATCCTCAAAGACAAGCCTGTCCCCCTCTTTAAGCGGACTGTCAAAGGAATAATCGCCTATGATGTCTCCCGCAAGACAGGTCGGTCCGCCCAGCCGGTACGTATAAGGTTTTTCTCCCGCCTGTCCGCTTCCCAGAAGCGGCGGTCTGTATGGCATTTCCAGGACATCCGGCATGTGACACGCCGCGGAGGTATCGAGGATCGCAGTGGATATGCCGTTATGGACGATTTCAAGCACGGTTGACACAAGAAATCCCGTATTCAGCGCTACAGCTTCCCCGGGCTCAAGGTATACCGTCAGACCGTATTTATCCTGCATACGCCTTATACAGCGCTCAAGCCTTTCCAGATCATATCCCTGCCGCGTTATATGATGACCGCCGCCAAAATTGATCCATTTCATGTCCCACATGTACTTCCCGAATTTTTCCACAACAGCATCGAGCGTTTTTTCAAGATCGTCCGAATCCTGTTCGCAGAGCGTATGAAAATGCAGACCGTCGAGAAGTCTTAAAAGCTCCTGTCCCGTTTCAAAATTTGCAAGAGTCACACCCATGCGCGAGCCCGGTCTGCACGGATCATAGATTTCATGCCCTTTCTGGGTCGAACACTCCGGATTGATCCTGAGTCCGATGCTTTTCCCCGCGTTTTTTGCCCTGACTCCGAATTTCTCAACCTGTCTCCATGAGTTAAACACGATATGATCCGCCCAGCCCAGAAGCTCCTCAAAGCTTTCCTCGCTATAGGCGGGCGAAAACACGTGGTTCTCACAGAGCTTTCCCATTTTTTTAAGCGGGCGCACCATCTCCTCATAGCCCAGTCTGGCTTCATACAGCCCGCTGGCCGCGGCTCCCGTAAGCCTTTCACCAATCAGAGGATACAGTGCGTACATGGAAAAGGCCTTCTGCGCAAGCAGGATCTTTACACCCGTGCGATCCATAAGGCCCCTCAGAATATCAAGGTTCTTTTCTATCAATGCCTCGTCCACCACATAACATGGCGTGGGCAGCTGCGAAAAATCCATTTTAATCCCTTTCAAGCAATCAGTCCACCAATACGGGGTTTTCCTCCACCACCCAGGGCAGTCCGTACTCGTTTAAGGCTTCCATGAACGGATCAGGATCAAACTCCTCCACGTTAAACACGCCGGGCTTTTTCCACATGCCGTTCATCACAAGCATTGCGCCTATCATTGCCGGCACTCCCGTGGTGTATGATATGGCCTGTGAGCCGAGCTCCCTGTAGCACTCCTGATGGTCGCATACATTGTAAATGTAGACGGATTTTTCCTTCCCGTCCTTCACACCCGTAAAAATACAGCCTATGTTGGTCTTTCCCACAGTGCGCGGTCCAAGAGACGCGGGATCCGGCAAAAGCGCCTTCAAAAACTGAATCGGAACAATCTCATGTCCTTCAAACATCACCGGATCCGTCCGCAGCATACCGACATTCTCCAGACATTTCATATGAGTAAGATAACTCTGTCCGAACGTCATAAAGAAACGGATCCTCCTGATCCC
>CANQSE010000081.1 GCA_947626405.1 uncultured Acetatifactor sp.
AGCTCGCTGGGACGTTTGTCCCGAAATTTATCCAGCCCGTATTCCTCCAGCAGACGATCTACCATGCGCAGTCTTTCCGGAGTCATTTTTTTCTGGATTTCCAGACCGAGAATCACGTTTCGGTAGACGGTGCGCCATTCAAACAGGTGATCCCTCTGAAGCATGTATCCGATACGCGGATAGCCGAGGGAACCGTCGGGATTGTTTACAAGAATTGTTCCCCGCTCAGGTGTCAGAAGTCCCGCTATGATGGAGAGGAGAGTGGATTTCCCGCAGCCGCTTGGCCCGACGATAGCCACAAACTCTCCTTCGTTTACGCAGAAGGAAATGTCCTCTAAAGCCTTTGTCTCGCCGTGAAGGTTGTGGTAGGAATACCCTATATCTTTCAGTTGGAGAATCGTTTGCATTGGCGTCATTTCCTTTTTTTCTTTAGTGTATGTGACGGAAAGGCAAGTAGTTACTTGCACTATCCTTTCTTTTATGCTAATATTAAATTGATACGCAGTCAGAGGAAAAATTAGGGAGACGGAAAATGGCACAGCTATGGGGAGGACGTTTCACTAAGGATACGTCGGAGGCGGTCTATGACTTTAACGCTTCCATAAAATTTGACAAACGGCTCTTTGAGCAGGATATAGAGGGAAGCCTCGCTCACGCCGCAATGCTTTGCAGGCAGGGAATTATAACAGCCGAAGAAGGAAAGCTCATAGAGGAAGGACTTAAAGGAATACGGGACGACGTTGAGAATAAAAGGCTTGAGATCGGCATGCAGTACGAGGATATCCACAGCTTTGTGGAGACCGAGCTGACACGGCGCATCCTTGACGCAGGGAAAAAGCTTCACACCGGAAGGAGCCGCAACGATCAGGTCGCCCTTGACATGAGACTTTATACGAGAGAGCGGGTCAGGGAGACCGACAGACTCTTAAAAGAGCTCTTAAAGGTGATTCTTGACATAATGCGTGAAAATACAGATACTTTCATGCCGGGCTTTACGCATCTTCAGAAAGCGCAGCCGACTACGCTGGCGCATCATTTCGGCGCATACTTTGAGATGTTTAAAAGGGATCGACAGAGACTTTCGGATATTTACGCCAGAATGAACTTCTGCCCGCTGGGGGCCGGTGCACTTGCAGGTACGACCTATCCGCTTGACAGGGAATACACGGCAAAGCTGCTGGGATTTACGGCGCCTGCCGCAAACAGCATGGACTGCGTCTCTGACAGAGATTATCTGATAGAGTTCTTGTCGGCGCTGTCAATAGTGATGATGCACCTTAGCAGATTCTGCGAGGAGATTATACTGTGGAACTCCAATGAATACCGTTTTGTTGAGATCGACGACGCCTATTCCACGGGAAGCAGCATAATGCCGCAGAAAAAAAATCCTGATGTCGCGGAGCTTGTGCGCGGGAAGACAGGGCGCGTATACGGCGCGCTGATGTCGCTTCTAACCACTATGAAGGGGCTCCCGCTTGCATACAACAAGGATATGCAGGAGGATAAGGAAGTTTCGTTTGACGCAATGGACACGGTAAGGGACTGCCTTTCGCTTTTCACCGGAATGCTTCGGACCATGAAGTTCTGCCCGCAGCGCATGGAGCAGAGCGCACTGTGCGGTTTCACAAACGCCACTGACGCGGCGGACTATCTTGTCGGTAAGGGAGTGCCTTTCAGAGACGCCCACGGCATTGTGGGAAGACTTGTTTTGTACTGCATCGAAAAGGACATGGCAATCGACGAGCTGTCGCTTGAGGAGCTTAAGACCTTCGACGACAGATTTGACGTGGATGTATATCAGGCGATATCTCTTAAAAACTGTGTGGAAAAGAGAGTTACCGCAGGGGGTCCGGGCTCTGAGGCCATGAAAGCGGAAATTGAACAGTGCATCGTTTATCTGGAGCAGAATAAAGGAATAGAATAACAAAAAGACTGTATGCCACAGGGGAGGAAAAATATGAGTGAGAAACTGAGAGTTGCAATATTAGGCGGGACAGGAATGGTTGGGCAGAGGTTTATAGCGCTGCTTGAAAATCATCCGTGGTTTCAGGTGACGACAATCGCCGCAAGCCCCAGGTCCGCAGGAAAAACCTACGAGGAAGCCGTGGGGGAGCGCTGGAAGATGGATACGCCCATGCCGGAAGCCGTGAAAAATATTGTTGTGATGAACGTGAATGAGGTTGAGGCCGTCGCCTCCCAGGTGGATTTCGTGTTCAGCGCGGTAGACATGACAAAGGATGAGATAAGAAGGATTGAGGAGGAGTATGCAAAGGCGGAAACTCCCGTGGTTTCAAACAACAGCGCCCACAGATGGACTCCCGATGTACCGATGGTTGTGCCTGAGATAAATCCGGAGCATATGCACGTGATAGAGTTTCAGAAAAAACGCCTGGGCACAAAGAGGGGATTTATAGCCGTAAAGCCTAATTGTTCAATACAAAGCTATGCGCCTGTGCTCACGGCATGGAAGGAATTTGAGCCTACGGAGGTGGTCGCCACTACGTATCAGGCTATTTCGGGAGCGGGTAAAACCTTTAAGGAATGGCCGGAAATGGTTGGGAATATCATCCCCTATATCGGCGGAGAGGAAGAAAAGAGCGAGAAGGAGCCGCTGCGTATATGGGGAGAGATAAAGGACGGAGTGATTGTTCCGGCACAGGGGCCTAAGATAACATGCCAGTGTATACGCGTACCGGTATTAAACGGGCATACAGCCGCCGTGTTTGTAAGATTTAAGAACAAGCCCGAAAAGGAGCAGCTTATACGTAAGCTCAGAGAGTTTAGCGGCGAGCCGCAGCGACTTGGACTTCCCAGCGCACCTGCTCATTTCATCCAGTACCTGGAGGATGACAACAGACCTCAGGTGGCGCTCGACGTGAATTATGAGAACGGAATGGGAATCAGCGTCGGAAGACTCAGGGAGGACACGCTGTTTGACTATAAGTTTGTTGGTCTTTCACACAATACGGTCAGAGGAGCCGCGGGCGGAGCGGTTTTGTGTGCGGAGCTTCTGAAGGCGCAGGGGTATATAACACAGAAGTCGTAATATATCGACGGGGTAATATATGAGCGAAATGCAGTATCAGCTGGGCCTGTTAAAGGCGATGAATCAAAAACTGACGGAAAAGGAGAGGATGTACAACGCGATCTGCGAGTCCGCGGAAGGCGCGTTCCTCTATTTTCCCATGGACAGAAACCAGATCGTGACACTGGGGCGCTTGAAGGATTTCTTCAGCTTCGACATAAAAGACTGCGGGGATCTGCAGAGGATTCTCGACGAGGTTGACGACGCTCACGTTATGGACCTGAGAAGGGTGCTGTATCTGGAAAAATCGGGCAGAGGGACGGATGCGGCGGAGTGTCAGCTAAAATCCCGCAGGATGTGGCTGCGTTTTTCCGCGCGCGTTAGCTTTGACCGTGACGGGAAACCTGCCGATAAAGTGATACATATAAGTGACATCACAAAACAGCGAAGCAGGGACGAAGAACTTTTGTACATGGCATATTATGACGGCCTGACCGGACTGTACAACCGGAATTATTTTGTGAGGATGCTCGGGGAATATATCAGGACCGCCGAGGAAACCAACAGTGTCGTCAGCGTCATGAATATTGATATCGACGAGTTCAACAAGGTAAACGACGGCCTTGGAATCGTAATGGGAGACGAGCTTGTACAGCAGTTTGGCCTGATGCTCAAGGATCTCTGTCAGGAAAAGAATATGATTGCCTGTCACCTGCACAGGGACGTTTTCTGTATGGCAATCTATGATCCCGCGGGACAGAGGACGGCGGATAATCTCTATCGCAAGATCAGGGACCGGCTTATGGAGCCGTTTCATTTAAGCGACGGATCCGACATCACCGTAACCGTAAGCGTTGGCGTGGCAGAATATCCCGAGGCTTCACATTCGGCGCTGGAGCTCATAAATTATGCGGAGCTTGTCGTTTTCCGAGTTAAGGCGGCCGGCAGAAACGGAATACAATATTTTAACGTACCTATTCTCGACGAATTTTTAAACTCCGTGGAGCTTGAAAACAAACTGAAGCAGGCCGTTATAAACAACGATTTCATCATGTATTATCAGCCCCAGTATTACACCGGAAGCAAGCGGCTTAGGGGTGTTGAGGCACTCGTGCGCTGGAAGGGCTCGGACGGGGAGGTTATAACTCCGGGAACATTTATACCGGTTGCCGAAAAAAACGGAAGCATAGTTCCAATCGGAAAATGGGTGGTGGAGGAGAGCATCCGCCAGTACGCGAGATGGCGCCGCCAGTTCGGCTTCCCGTTCATAATGTCAATAAATATTTCTGCACTTCAGTACAAAAAGAGCAGCTTTGTGGATTTTCTGCTCTCAACGCTCAATAATTATCAGGTAAGCCCGTCTGAGATTGAGCTTGAGATAACGGAGAGCGTACTGATTGACGATTTCGCCACGGTATCTGAGCGCCTTAAGGTACTCAGAAGCTATGGCATAAGGATTTCACTGGACGATTTCGGCACGGGATTTTCATCTCTTTCCTATCTTAAAAAGCTGCCGATTGATACGCTTAAAATTGATAAATCGTTTATTGATACCGTTATGACGGATGCTCCCACGCGCGTTATAACGGAGGCTATACTGAACATGGTGAAGGCCCTTGGATTTGAATCAATCGCCGAGGGAGTGGAAGAAGAACAGCAGTACAATTATCTGCACTCAATAGGCTGTGATGTTATACAGGGATATCTGTTCGGACGACCGCAGCCGCCGGAAGAACTGGAAAAGGTTTTGGAGGGCAGCCCGGCATAAGGGCTGCCTGAATTATGACAGACAATAGATAATCCGAAAAGGAACTGACTGCCAGTGGGAAAAAATTTGTTTATTGCTGAAAAACCCAGCGTGGCGCGTGAGTTTGCAAACGCGCTTAAGATCAATACGACGTCGCGTGACGGCTACCTGGAATCACAGGATGCCATCGTCACATGGTGCGTGGGACATCTTGTCACCATGAGCTATCCGGAGGCATACGATGAGAAGTACCGCCGCTGGAGCCTTGACACCATACCATTTTTGCCAGATGAATTTAAATATGAGGTGATAGAGTCCTCACGTAAGCAATATACTGTTGTGACCTCCCTTATGAAGCGTCAGGACGTGTCTACAATCTACGTCTGCACTGACTCGGGACGCGAGGGTGAGTATATATACCGGCTCGTGGAGCAGATGGCAGGTATAAAGGGAAAAGAGCGCAAAAGAGTCTGGATCGATTCCCAGACCGAGGAGGAAATATTAAGAGGTATCAGGGAGGCGAAGGATCTCTCGGAATACGACAATCTTGGGAGCGCGGCTTATCTGAGGGCAAAAGAGGATTACCTTATGGGAATAAATTTCTCCAGGGTCCTCACTTTGAAATACGGCAGGTCGATAAAAGATTACCTCAAACGTGACAAGGCTGTGATCTCCGTCGGAAGGGTCATGACGTGCGTGCTTGGAATTGTCGTAAACAGGGAGCGTGAGATACGCTCCTTTGTAAAGACGCCCTTTTACCGCGTGCCCGGAAATTTCGGGCTGTCCGGAAAATCCCTTCAGGGAGAGTGGAGAGCTGTCGAAGGGTCGCGTTGGTACATGTCCCCGAAGCTTTATAAGGAAAACGGTTTTCTAAAGAAGGAGAGCGCGGCCGAGCTTATAGCCTGGCTTACGGAGGAGCCGTCCGCAGGTGCTTTTGTCGACAGCATTGAGCGCAGGAAGGAGACGCGAAACGCCCCGCTTCTGTTTAATCTTGCGGAGCTTCAGAACCACTGCTCAAGGCTTTTTAAAATCAGTCCTGACGAAACGCTGAGAATTGTGCAGGAGCTGTATGAGCGCAAGCTAGTCACCTATCCGAGGACGGATGCGAGAGTGCTTTCGACGGCTGTGGCAAAGGAGATAAGAAAAAATATCGAGGGTCTTAAAAATTACGGGCATGTTGCGGGACTTGCCGACTGGGTGCTTAAGGAGGGCCGCTTTCGGGGAATCGAAAAGACGCGGTACGTAAACGATAAACAGATAACGGATCACTATGCCATTATTCCGACCGGACAGGGCCTCGGAAATTTAAAAGGGCTGCCTGAGCTGTCGCAAAAGGTGTACGAGGTAATAGCAAGAAGGTTCATAAGCATTTTTTATCCCGCTGCGGTCTACAGAAAATTCGCCCTCTGCATAAGGGTAAAGGATGAGTGCTTTTTTGCGAATTTCAAGGTTTTGGAGGAGGAAGGATTCCTTAAGGCATCGGCATATTCATTTAAAAAGAACGCTTATTCCGAAAACTCAGGAAAAGTCGGGGACAGTCGTGAAAAATCGGAAGACGCTACGGAAAAATCAGATGACGGCGGTGAAAAACCGCAGGATGCACAGGAGACTGAGATAAGGGACGACGAACTTATAAAGCTTTTGACGGATCTTAAGAAGGGAGACAGGCTTGACGTCTGCGGCTATGAGATTAAGGAGGGAGAAACCTCCCCGCCAAAGCGCTATACATCAGGCAGCATAATACTTACCATGGAAAACGCCGGACAGTTCATAGAGGACGAGGAGCTGAGGGCCCAGATCAAGGGAAGCGGCATAGGAACCAGCGCCACGAGGGCTGAAATCCTTAAAAAACTCATAAACATAGAATATCTTTCCCTTAACAAAAAAACTCAGGTTTTGTCGCCTACGCTTATGGGGGAGATGGTCTACGACGTGGTGGGAAGCTCCATCAGGGCGCTTCTCGATCCGTCGCTTACGGCGAGCTGGGAAAAAGGGCTCACGCTGGTCGCCGAGGGAAGCATTACCTCCGGCGAATACATGGAGAAGCTCACGGGATTTGTGGGGCGCAGAACGCAGTACGTTAAACAGCTTAACAACCAGCAGTCGCTGTACGCGCAGTTTCAAAAGGCAAAACAGAATTACGGAAAATAACAAAAAAAGCGCGGAAAGGGAAAATGCCATGATGAAAATTACAGTTCCGGAAATGTTTGATTTGAAAGAAACCATTGCGGCCGGACTCTTTGAGGGAAAAACTTATCCCTGGGAGGTACTGCCGCTCATACATGATTTTATTCTTGCCCTTGGGGAGACGCTTCCTGAGGATCTTTATGAGGAGCGGGAGGGCGGAATCTGGATTGCAAAGAGCGCCGAGATAGCGCCTACGGCATGTCTCAACGGTCCGCTTATCGTGGACGAGGATGCGCAGATACGCCACTGTGCGTTTGTGAGAGGAAGCGCCATAGTGGGAAAGGGAGCGGTTGTCGGAAATTCCACGGAGCTTAAGAATGTAGTGCTTTTTAACAAGGTGCAGGTGCCCCATTACAATTATGTCGGAGACAGTGTGCTCGGATACAGGGCGCATATGGGAGCGGGCTCGATTACATCGAACGTAAAAAGCGACAAGACCCTTGTGTCAGTTAAAGGTGACGGATGTGTCATCGAGACGGGACTTAAGAAAATGGGCGCCATGCTGGGCGATAATGTTGAGGTTGGATGCAACAGCGTGCTGAATCCGGGGACCATAGTCGGGAGAAACAGCAGGATTTATCCTGTTTCCTGTGTGCGCGGTGTAATTCCGGCAGGACATATTTACAAGGACGAGGGGCATATAGTAGAAGCGGTTGTGAACAAAACGCATTGACGAATCCTGTAAAATAGAGTATATTTGTAACAGTTCATATACATATCGAAAGGAGATTTCACATGATTTATTCAAAGGAAGTTGAAGAAATGTGCCCTGTGGCTCAGGGCGTACATCATGGCTGCGCACCCATCCCTGAAGAAGCGAATTGGGTCCAGGTGAAGAAAGTAGATTTGGTGTGCGACGCTATCAACACCGCTATGAGAGAACTGTTCCTTCAGATCGTCTACGGACGTTCCCAGAGCGCCTTTTCCGAGGACGGACTCCCTGTGGGCGCCGGACTTGAAGACCTTGGCAAGGGGCTCAGGAGCCAGGTCGGAACAATGTACGGTACTCTGGCAAAGGGACCCCGCTATCTGGAGATGGCGGAGGGCTATGTGACCGGCATCGCGCTGGACGAGGACGACATGATCATCGGCTACCAGTTCGTGTCTCTTGGAAAGATGACCGATTTTATCAAAAAGGGCGACGATCCCAACACCGCATGGGAAAAGGCTA
>CANQSE010000082.1 GCA_947626405.1 uncultured Acetatifactor sp.
CGTGGTGTCGTCGCGGCTGGCGGAATATGAGGCCGCTCAGCCAAAATATGTGGCGGAGACAGTGTTTGCGCAGTATTTTGACCCTGTTGATTATGAGCGCCTTATAGAGGATGCCAGATACGAGGCGGACGGAGCGGACGCGGACGAGATTCTCGATTATCTTAAGGAGGAAGTGGGAGGCGAAAAGCTGACGTATGCAGTCGGATCCTCAAACAATCCGGATGAGATACATTACCTTGTAAAGGCGGGGTCGAAGCAGATGGCTTCGATAAATCTTAAGGTGTCGCCTGAAAAGACGGAGCACGGATATAAAAATTATGATTTCTCTTACATAGAATTATATCTGAACACGCAGAGGCCAAAGGAGCTTATAAGCGTATCTGTTGATGTGCCTTCGGGCTGCAGCGTCACGGTGGACGGGGAGAGCTTGGACAGGGAGAAAATTACGGACGTTCATCTTCGGACGGATATTTTGGAATGTATGCCGCCGGACGTGGAGGGCATAGAATATGAAAAATATACCCTGGATAACCTTGATAAGATACCAGAGGAGGTATCGGTGACAGACCCGTCCGGACGTGAGGCGGAGGTATCATTTGATGAAAAAACCGGAACCTATACGGCCGGTGTGACATACAGCGACGAGCTGGCGGAGGAGTACACTGAGTTTGTCACAAAGGCGATGGAGGGATATGCCGCATACGTACAGGCGTCAAAGGAAGTCGGACTCGGGACCATAAAAGCTTATTTCGACACGGATTCCGAGCTGTATGCCGGCGTGGTTGCCGCGGGCAGCAGCCGCTGGATGGTGAGAGACTGGGACAGCGCGGACTACGAGGATGTGTACGTGGGAGAATTTTATTCTTATACGCCTGAGATATTTTCGTGCCATATTTCCTTCCGCCAGGTGCTTCACCGGCCGGGCAAGGAGGATTACACCGACTATATTGACATGTACCTGTATCTGCACGATACGGGCGGAGGGTTTAAAATATACGGGTGGCACAATATTTGATGTCGTGATAAGCAAACGACAGGAAAGGATGAAGGAGACAGAGACATGAGGCATTTGACAGAGATCCGCTGGCACGGACGCGGCGGGCAGGGGGCGAAGACAGCCGCGCTTCTGCTGGCGGATGTGGCTTTTAAGGTTGGAAAACAGGTTCAGGGATTTCCGGAGTACGGTCCGGAGCGCATGGGAGCGCCTATCACGGCCTACGACAGAATCAGCGACAGCCCTATAAGGGTCCACTCAAATATTTACAACCCCGATTTTGTCGCTGTGGTGGATGATACGCTGCTGCACACGGTGGACGTGACGGCAGGACTTAAGGAGGACGGAGCGATCTTAATTAACACCGTAAAAACTCCGGAGGAGATCCTGCCGCTTCTGAACGGATACGGAGGAAGGGTTTATCTTCTGGACGCGCGAAAGGTCTGCATGGCGACGCTGGGCCAGTATTTTCCCAATACGCCGATGCTGGCGGCCATGGTAAAGATTTCCCAGGTGATGGAAACGGATGTATTTCTTAAGGAGATGGAGACTTCCCTTCAGCACAAGTTTGAAAGAAAACCGGAGGTGCTTGAGGGAAATCTTAAAGCGCTCAGGCTGGCGCTTGAGGAGGTGAAAGAATGTCGTTAAACGCGGAGTTTATCAATGAGAACACAAAATGGCAGGATCTCACGGAAGGGCTTCAGATCTATGAGCCGGGCACGTCAAGGCAATTCTGCACCGGAGAGTGGAGGACCGATATGCCGGTATGGCTTAAGGAAAAATGCAGACAGTGTCTTTTATGCGTACCGTACTGTCCTGATTCGTCCATTCCCGTAAAGGAAAAACAGAGAGAGGATTTTGATTACGATCACTGTAAGGGCTGCGGAATCTGTGCGAAGATATGTCCCTTTGGGGCTATCGAAATGAAACGGGCCCGGGATTAAAAAGTCAGGAGAAAAACACCGAAAGGAGCAAATATGCCTACCAAAACCAGAATGTCAGGCAATGAGGCTGTAGCCCATGCCATAAAGCAGATTAATCCGGATGTGATGCCGGCATTTCCCATCACGCCGTCAACTGAAATTCCGCAGTTTGTGGCCTCAATGATCGCAAACGGCGAGATTGATACGGAGTTTATTCCGGTTGAGAGCGAGCACAGCGCAATGAGCGCCGCAATCGGAGCTTCCGCTGCGGGAGCGAGGGCCGTGACGGCCACTTCATCCTGCGGAATGGCCCTTATGTGGGAGGTGCTGTATGTGGCGGCCTCCAGCAGGCTTCCGATAGTGATGGCTCTCGTCAACAGAGGGCTTACAGGGCCGCTTAACATCAACGCGGAACATTCCGACAGCATGGGAGCGAGGGACTCCGGCTGGATCCAGATATATGCGGAGAATAATCAGGAGGTTTACGACAATTTCCTCCAGGCCCACAGAATTGCGGAGCATAAGGATGTACACCTGCCTGTGATGATCTGTCAGGACGGCTTTATCACAAGCCATGCTGTGGAAAACATCACTCTGTGGGACGATGAACCTGTCAGAAAATTTGTAGGGGAGTACAGGCCGGAGCATTACCTTCTTAAGGAGGACGAATCCATGGCCGTGGGACCCTATGCGCTGTCTCCGTATTGCATGGAGGCGAAAAAAGCTCAGGCGGAAGCCATGAAACGGGCAAGGAAGGTCATACTTGATGTGGCGTCTGAGTTTGAAAAGCTGACAGGCCGCCGTTACGGATTTTTCGAGGAGTACAGGCTCGAGGATGCGGAGTATGCGGTAGTCGCTATCGGATCGGTATGCGGTACGGCAAAGGACGCCGTGGATGCCTTGAGGGAGAAGGGAGTGAAGGCGGGTCTTCTTAAAATACGCGTATTCAGACCTTTCCCGGCGGAGGAGATCGGCGCCGCGCTTAAACACTGCAGGGGCATTGCAATCATGGACAGAGCCGAGAGCTACAGCGCCCAGGGAGGGCCGCTTGGGGCGGAGGTTACCGCCGCATTGTACAGAGCACAGGCCGTTTCAAAGACTGTGAATATCGTCTACGGATTGTCCGGCAGGGACGTGAGGGTAGAGGATATGGAAAATGTCTATGAGTCGCTTGAAAAACTGGCGAACGGAGAGACGGAGTTCCCCGAATATTTTTATCTTGGACTCAGAGAATAGTGTGAAAAATAATGCGGGAAAAATGCGTGGAGACAGAGAAAGGCAGGTCGCGAAACCTATGGAACAGCAGGTATTTGATTATAAGGAGATACAGGGAAGGCCGGAACGTCTTGTACCGGGCCACAGAATGTGCGCGGGCTGCGGCGGCTCGATAGCCGTGCGCAACGTGCTGAAGGCGCTTCACCCGGGCGACAGGGCAGTGGTGGGAAACGCCACAGGCTGCCTGGAGGTGTCAACCTATATGTATCCCTATACGGCATATGAGGACAGCTACATCCACAGCGCTTTTGAAAATGCGGGCGCCACTCTCGCCGGAGTGGAGACGGCATACAGGGTGTTAAAAAAGAAAGGGAAAATCACATCGGAATACAAGTTCATTACCTTTGGCGGAGACGGAGGTACTTACGATATCGGACTTCAGTCGCTGTCAGGTGCAATGGAGCGCGGACACGACATGGTATATGTCTGCTATGACAATGGGGCGTATATGAACACGGGCACTCAGCGATCCTCGGCGACTCCAATGTACGCTGATACAACTACCACGCCAAGCGGCACGGTGTCAAACGGCAAGCCGCAGGCGAGAAAGGATCTGGCAGGAATCCTGGCGGCGCATAATATTCCCTATGTGGGACAGACCACATTTATAGGAAATATGAAGGATCTTTACGTAAAGTCCGAGCGGGCTATCTATACTCCGGGAGCAGCATTTTTAAACGTGCTGGCGCCATGCCCAAGGGGATGGAGGTACGACGCTCCGGATATTCAGGAAATATGCAGACTTGCGGTGGAGACATGCTACTGGCCGCTGTTTGAGGTTATAGACGGCAGGTGGATTTTAAATTACCGTCCGAAGAACAAGCTTCCGCTTGAGGAGTTTTTGAAAAAGCAGGGACGGTTTAAACACCTTTTCAAGCCCGGAAACGAATACCTTATAGAAGCGTTCCAGAAGGAAGTGGACAGAAGGTGGGAGGAGCTGCAGACCCGCTGCGATTCGCAGAAGGACGCCTGAGAGGCAGGTTAAGGGGCAAACCGGAATGAAAAACTATAAGCTGCTCATAGAATATGACGGTACCCGCTATTACGGCTGGCAGCGCCAGCCGGATCAAAACACCGTTCAGGGGAAGCTGGAAGCCGTTCTTGCGATCATGTGCGGACGTGAGGTGGAGGTTATCGGTGCGGGACGTACCGATGCCGGTGTACACGCGCTTGGCATGACGGCCAGCGTATGCCTTGAGACCGACCTTTCCCCGGAGGAAATCAGGGACTATATGAACCGCTATCTCCCCGAGGATATTTCCGTGCTTGAGGTAAAGGAGGCGTCCCCAAGATTCCACGCCCGCTATAACGCCATCGGAAAAACTTACCGCTATACATGCTTCGACGGTCCCGTCAAACCGGTATTCGACAGAAAATATTACCTGCGTCTCGACGAAAGTCCCGATCTGGAGCTGATGAGGGAAGCTGCGGAGATATTGAAGGGAGAGCACGATTTCAGAAATTTCTGCGTAAATCCCCGAATGAAAAAATCCACGGTGAGAAAGGTTGACAAGATAGAAATCGTCCGCAGGGGCGGGTATATTATATTTACCTTTCACGGAACAGGTTTTCTGCAGAACATGGTGCGTATCATGGTGGGAACACTTCTTGAGGCAGGGTACGGGCGCATAGGTGCGAGTGAAATCAGAGAGGCTCTTGTCTCGACCGAGCGCCGTAAGGCGGGTCCGACCGCCGCCGCTCAGGGTTTATGTCTTGTGAGCGTGGACTATGATTAACCGAAGCGGAATAAGATCAACAGAATAAGATCGACCGAATAAGATCAACAGAATAAGATCGACCGAAATAAAAGAGGTAAGCCTTTTGAAAATTATAAGACCTGATCCCGATCTGCATTTAAACCTGTCAAAACTCAAAGAAAAATGGAATGAAACATTAAAGGCTGTTTTTCCGATTCTTGCAATCGTTATGCTTCTCTGCTTTACCATTGCGCCAATATCTCCAAGCATCCTGATGACGTTTTTGATCGGAGCCGTACTCCTTATAGCTGGCATGCTGCTGTTTTCGTTTGGGGTGGAGCTGTCTATGACAAGGATGGGAGAGAGGGTTGGAACGTCAATTACAAAGACAAAGAAGCCGTTTTGGATGGCTCTTATATGCTTTGTCATGGGCCTTATCATCACTGTATCAGAACCTGATCTGCAGGTGCTTGCCCGCCAGGTTCCGTCCATACCTGACATTGTTATTATTCTGGCAGTGGCTGCCGGAGTGGGAATTTTTCTTGTGACAGCCCTCTTTCGTATGCTTTTCGGCATAGCGCTCCCGCATATGCTGCTGTTTTTTTATATTGCGGTATTCGTACTGACTCTTTTTGTACCGAGGGATTTTCTGGCTGTGGCTTTCGACTCGGGAGGAGTGACGACAGGTCCTATGACGGTTCCTTTCATCATGTCGCTTGGCATCGGCATCTCGGCTGTCAGAAGCGATAAGCATGCGGCGGACGACAGCTTCGGACTTGTGTCTTTGTGCTCCGTCGGCCCTATTCTGGCGGTGCTGATACTTGGGATGATATACCATCCGGACCGGACGGAGAGCGTTTCAGAGGTTATCCCCGTTATAGACAACACGGTTGATCTCTGGAAGCTTTTTGTTTCCCAGTTTCCCGCCTATATGAAGGAGATGGCGCTTTCGCTGTTTCCGATTGCGCTGTTTTTCGGAATTTTCCAGTTATTTTCGAGGGATCTTAAGAAAAATGAGCTAATAAGGATTGCTGTCGGACTTTGCTATGCCTATACAGGGCTTGTACTGTTTTTAACGGGAGTGAATGTGGGTTTTATGCCCGCCGGAAATTATCTGGGTCAGACAATTGCGGCGCTTCCGTACGCCTGGATCATAATTCCAATCGGTATGGTAATCGGCTATTTTATAGTGCTTGCGGAGCCCGCGGTGTTTGTGCTGACCAAGCAGGTTGAGGAGATGACTTCGGGAGCGATTACGGCAAAAGCCATGGGCTTAGGGCTTTCGGCGGGAGTTTCGTTTTCGGTGGGAATTGCAATGCTCAGGGTGCTGACCGGTATTTCTGTCATGTGGTTTATTGTGCCGGGGTATGCGCTGGCGCTTATCTTAAGTTTTTTTGTGCCTAAGCTTTTTACAGCCATAGCCTTTGACTCGGGCGGAGTCGCGTCCGGACCGATGACGGCTACGTTTCTTCTCCCGTTTGCAATGGGAGCGTGCAGGGCGACAGGCGGGGACGTTATCACCGACGCTTTCGGCGTGGTTGCCATGGTTGCCATGACTCCCCTGATAACAATACAGATTATGGGGCTTGTGTTCCGCTTTAAGGAGAGCAGTCTTCATAAGAGGGAAATACCGGATAAGCAGTACGCTGTTTATGACTCCTTCGGCGATATGGAGATTATAGAGCTGTAATTAAAAAGCTTTGGCGGTGAATTTTACAGACAAACGGCAGGACGGTTTTATGAGTAAATTATATCTGACGACAACAATTGTGGACAGAAAAAACGGTTCAAGGTATGAGAAGCTGTACAGGGAGTGCGGTCTTGCAGTTACCTTCATGTCTCTTGGAGCAGGTACGGCCCGAGGGGATGTGCTGGATTATCTTGGACTGGAAAGCACGGAAAAGACAGTGCTTTTTTCCGTTCAGGAGCAGGAGGGCTGGCTGGCTTTAAAAAAAGCGCTCAGACGGAAAATGCAGATTGACGCCCCGGGCGGCGGGATTGCTTTTACGATCCCGTTAAGCAGCATCGGAGGGAAAAGGACGCTGCAGTTTCTTCTGGCAGGCGGAGAATATCAGAAAGAGGAGGAATCCGTTTTGAAGGAAACCACACATGATCTGATCGTAGTAATAGCAAACAGAGGTTACATCGAGCTTGTTATGGACGCAGCCAGAGAGGCGGGAGCCTACGGAGGGACGGTGCTGCAGGCAAAAGGCACCGGAATGGAGCACGCTGAAAAATTCATGGGTGTTTCCCTTGCGGCGGAAAAAGAGATGATTTTTATAGTCACGCGGACGGAGCACAAAAACGCGATCATGAAAGCCGTGATGGAAAAAACAGGCATTACAAGCGAAGCACAGGCTATTGTGTTTTCGCTTCCTGTGACAGATACCGCAGGGTTAAAACTGATTGAGGACTGAATTAACTGCGGTAAAAATGACTGTTCAGCGGTGTTTTTTCTATGCGGTGATAACGGTTCCGGCTTTTCCTCTTACGGCTTCCTTTACCTTTGCCATGGAGGTTATGAGGGTTTTCCCCTCCGGAACCTTTTCAAGATAGCTGACGGCGGCCTCGATCTTTGGAAGCATTGTGCCGGCTCCAAACTGGTTTAAGGATATGAGCTCCTTTGCCTGCGCGACGGAAAGCTCCGCAAGCGGGGTCTGCGACGGTGTGCCGAAATCCCTGTACACGCAGTCAACTCCGGTGAGTATGATAAGCTCGTCGCAGTTCAGTTCGGCGGCAAGTTTTCCGGCGATAGCGTCTTTTTCGATCACGGCGGAAGCGCCCTTTAATACATGCTGCTGCTCTATGACGGGAATACCGCCTCCTCCGCAGGCGATCACGACCTGATCCGCGTCCGCCAGCGTGCGTATTGCTTCAATTTCTACTATATCTATGGGCTTAGGCGCCGCAACGACTCTGCGGAACCCTTTCCCGGGCTCCTCCTTCACATAATTTCCCTTTTTAATTTCCGTCTCGGCGTCTTCCTTTGACATATAACGCCCGATGACCTTTGTCGGCTCGTAGAAAGCGTCGTCGTAGGGATCCACCGTTACCTGCGTCAGTATGGTGCTGACAGGCTTTGATATGCCGCGGCTGAGAAGCTCGGAGCGCAGC
>CANQSE010000083.1 GCA_947626405.1 uncultured Acetatifactor sp.
AACAAGGCGCAGAACCGTTTTTTTGCCAATATGAGCCATGAGATCAGGACGCCAATCAATACGATTGTCGGCCTGAACGAGATGATCCTGCGTGAAGATGTCTCGGACGAAGTGGCGGAAGACGCGCAGAACATACAGAACGCCAGCAGGATGCTTTTGTCACTTGTAAACGATATCCTTGACATGTCCAAGATCGAATCGGGCAAGATGGACATTGTTCCCGTGACATACGACGTTGGCGCGATGCTTTCCGACGTGGTAAACATGATATGGGTGCGGGCGAGGGAAAAGGGGCTTGCCTTCCATATCAATGTTGAAAAAAGTATTCCGGCGCAGGTTTACGGCGACGAGGTGCGCATCAAGCAGATTTTGATCAACCTGCTCAACAATGCGGTCAAATACACGCCTGAAGGATCGGTGACGCTCTCGATACAGTGCCAGAAAAAAGAAGACGGCGTCGTGAATATAACCTACTCCGTATCCGATACGGGAGTCGGGATAAAAAAAGAGAGCATTCCGTACCTTTTCAGCACGTTCAAACGTGTCGATGAAGAAAAGAACAGGTATATCGAGGGGACAGGGCTTGGCCTGTCAATCGTTAAGCAGCTTGTAACGCTGATGGGCGGAGACATTGAGGTCAACAGCGTGTACACAAAGGGTTCGACCTTTATGGTGACGTTGCCGCAGCGGGCGGTTGGCGAGCAACAGGTAGGGGAGCTTGATCTGGAGACGAAGCATACCCTGCGAAGGAGGGAGCATTAAAGGTCAATATTTGAGGCTCCCAGGGCGCATGTCCTCATAGTGGACGACAACGACGCAAACCTTATGGTGGCGAAGAAGCTGCTTCAGGATACGAAGGTTAATGTTGACACGGCCTCAGACGGACAGGAATGTCTTAAGAAGACGCTGCAGACAAGATACGAGGTGATTTTTATGGATCACCTTATGCCGATAATGGACGGTGTGGAATGTCTGCACCGGATCCGGAGCCAGGCCGGAGGATTAAACGCCGATACTCCCGTGGTCGTACTGACGGCGAACGCCGGCGGAGAGAACCAGGCTATGTATAAACGTGAGGGCTTCGACGGTTATCTGTTAAAGCCTGTAGCCGGAAACCAGCTTGAGACTGAGCTGCTGCGGCACCTGCCGCCTGAGCTTGTCAAAATGACGACAATGACCGGAAACAAGGACGTGGTGGTAGGTCCGGTTCTCGGCCATGAAAAAAGGCAGCTTCTTATGATTACCACGGACAGCGTGAGCGACCTGCCAGCGCAGTTTGTGGAAAGGTATCAGATTGTTGTAAATCCATATCATGTGCTTACGGAGGACGGAGAGTTCCTTGACGGCGAGGAGATTGAGACCGACGGCGTGCTGGAGTATCTGACCCACAGCGACGGACGCGTCCACTCCGAGGCTCCCGACGCATCGTGCTATGAGGCTTTTTTTGCGGAACAGCTCACAAGGGCGCAGCATATTATACACATCAGTATGGCAAAGGAAGCGTCAAGGGGGTATACGAACGCACTTGAGGCATCGGGGTCATTTGACAATGTGACGGTTGTCGATTCGGGACATTTGTCAAGCGGTATGGGTCTGATCGTGTACTACGCCGCGCAGGCCGCCGCAACGGGAATGTCGGCGGAAGGCGTCCTGCGCGAGATTGAGCGCATGAAAGAGAAGACGAAGACAGGGTTTGTCGTTGAGAACACGGAATATCTGGCGAGATCGGGCAGAATACCGGCAAAGGTCCACATGATATGTGAGACCTGTATGCTTCATCCTGTAATAATACTTAAGAAAAGCCGTATGACGGTGGGCGCGATCCACATGGGAACGCGTGACAGGGTATGGAAAAAATATATACGCCAGGCTCTGCGCTCGCCGTCAAGGATCGACAGAAAGATTCTTTTCATAACATATGCCGGTCTGCGGCCGCAGGAGCTGGATGAGATCGCCGCCAGGGTGCGGGAAATCGTGCAGTTTGAAAATGTGATTTACCAGAAGGCGTCTCCGGCAATTTCCACAAACTGCGGGCCGGGCACTTTCGGATTGTTGTACATGGTGAAGTGATTCGTCGCTTGCTTTGCTGCATTTTCATTGAAATGATTCCGCTTTGTGCGGAATGGGAGTGAAGGTTATGAAAAACTGCGGCATATGCTTTTTGCGGTGGAGTCAGGCTTGTAAATGGTTTTCCGGCTGAGAGCATATCGGATAACACAATGAAGCAGACCGCGTCGCATTATGGGATAGAGGGCGCGATACTTGAATAAATTCAGAAAGGACGGCATCATCATGCAGCTACAGAAGTTAGGTTTCAGTGTCAACAAAAGAGCAAACAAGTCGGTGAGGAGGATCATAGCGGGGCTGTGCGCCCTGGCGGGAGTGATCGTACTGGGAATTATCATCTTTTATACGGTGAGGAGCAACAGGGAGCAGGTAAGGCTTTACAGCTCGCAGATCGACAGTACGATGGCACAGAAGGCGGCGTTTATAAAGACCGTCGCGGCAGGAGCGCCCGTCGGTTCAACAGTTGAAAACTATTATAATTATGTAGATACCATGGAGGGCATGTATGACGACGTGTCGGCTGTATATGTGTGCGTGGAGGAGGAAGGAACAATCTATACGGACGGAATTATGACATACATGTCGGGCGGATGGGTGCCGGAAGAAGACTTTGTGGTGACTGATAGGGCATGGTATTCCGGAGCGGCTGCCACGGACGACGTGTACGTGTCCGAGCCGTATGTGGATGAGCAGACCGGAAATATCTGTATAACGCTTTCCAAGGCGATCACCCGAAACGGGCAGGTGGTGGGTGTAGCGGGTCTGGACATGTACATGGACGACCTTGTTACTCTTATCGAGGACTCTTATAACGGCGGCAATTATGTATTCCTGACATCTGGAGAGGGCAGCATACTTACGCATCCGGACGATGAGCTTGCCTTAAGCGCAAAGAACACTAAAAACGTGGACGACGTGCTCGGAGGCAGATATGCAAAGGTGTGCGCAAAGCCGCTTTCAAACAGGCTGATATGGGATTATAAAGGCGGCCTCAAGTTTGCAATCAGCGATCCTGTTGATGCGACCGGATGGAACGTTGTCGCGGTCATTTCGCTTTCGGGTGTGTTTACGGTTGTCTTAATCACCGTTATCATGGCGGTTGTGCTTGGAGCGCTGCTCGGAAAAATGGTGAGACATCAGCTTACGGGCGTCGTCAGTCCCATGTTTGCCCCTCTTGAGGAGCTGGCTGCCAACGTGTGCAGGATTTCGGCCGGAGAACTGAATTACGGCTTCCGCGTAGACGAACAGTCACAGGAGGTCAACGCTCTGTCAGTAGCGCTTAACGATACAATCGAAGGGCTCAGGAATTATATTTCGGAAATTACAGCCACCGTGACTGCTATTTCCGAGAAAAACCTTGATTTTACCGTGGAAGGCACTTATGCGGGCGATTATGAAAAGATAAAGGACGCCCTTGTAAATATCATGGATGTGCTGAACGAAAGCTTCAGGGAGATCAACGAGCAGGCGTCAACGGTGCTTCAGTATTCGGAGGATCTTTCTGCGACAAGCGAAAACGTGGCCGAAGCTGCCACATCGCAGAGCCAGTCGGTGCTGAACGCGTCGGAGGAAATGAAGAAGCTCACCGCAAACATGGAAAAGATTGATGAGCTTGCAAATTCCATAAAAGAAAACACGGATTACGTAAATACGCATCTCACCGTCGGAAACACCGAGATGAGAGAGCTTGTTGCGGCGATGGATGAGATTGTGGAGTGCTATGGCGAGATTGCGGGATTTGTGACCGAGATAAACGCCATCGCAAGTCAGACGAACCTGCTTGCCCTGAACGCCTCCATTGAGGCTGCAAGGGCCGGAGAAGCCGGCAGAGGTTTTGCCGTGGTTGCAGACGAGATTTCCAGTCTGTCGGCGAGCAGCTCGGAATCAAGCTCAAAGATCAGCAATGTGATAAAGAAGTCGCTGGAGTCCGTGGAGCGGGGAAAAGATCTCGTCGCCAGGGTTGACAAGACCATATCGGACAGCGTGGGATATTCCGCGGGAAATGCCGAGCTGGTTGACGAGATCGTAAGTTTTGTCGGGACGCAGAAGGAGTCTGCGGACGACATATCCGTGAGCATCGGAAGCATCAGCGAGATGGTGGAAAACAACGCGGCCAGCGCCGAGGAAAATTCCGCGATTGCGTTAAACCTCGGAGAGTGCGCAAAGTCGCTGATGGATATGATCGCGCAGTTCAGACTGAGGAAGTAAGATCTGGCGCACACCACACCCGGTACTGCCGATGCTTCTCCCGCCAGACACGCTTTCGCTCGGTTTAGCACGTAACGGACACTGTTACCCCAAATGGCAATAGTTAAGCCTTTTTATTGCGAGTCACGCCCTGTACTGCCGATGTTCTCCCGGCAGACGCGCTTTCGCTCGGCTTAGCACGTAACGGACACTAGGCTCGAAAGAACCTCGCCAAGTGCCGACGTGCACGCACGGTCTGTCAGGAGAACATCGACATTACCGGGCTGAAATGTTACCCAAATGGCAATAGTTCAGCCTTTTTATTGCGAGTCACGCCCTGTACTGCCGATATTCTCCCGCCAGACACGCTTTCGCTCGGCTTAGCACGTAACGGACACTAGGCTCGAAAAAACCTCGCCAAGTGCCGACGTGCACGCACGGTCTGTCAGGAGAACATCGACATTACCGGGCTGAATACGACTTAGGGGCTGAGCTGCTGCTTTTAATTACCCAAAAATTAAAATATACGGTTGACAAATACCCCCATCCGGTATATGATTGATATACCGGATGGGGGTATTTTGATGTGCTGTTGCCGACAGTCGGGTAAAAGGATCAATTTTTTTGAAGAAAAGGGGTATCTTATGTGTGACGAAAACTGTGTTAAAAGTACCATGCGCTCACCTGAGGAGCGAAAAAAGCTTATACATCGCCTGAACCGTATTGAGGGACAGATACGCGGGATAAAGGGGATGGTGGAAAAGGACGCTTACTGCGCCGATATTCTCATACAGTCATCGGCGGCAAGCGCCGCGCTCAATTCTTTCAACAAAGATCTGATTGCCTGTCATGTGCGGGGATGCGTGGCGCGCGACATAAGAGACGGAAAGGACGAGGTTATTGACGAGCTTGTCGCCCTTTTGCAGAAGCTTATGAAATAGTGTGGTAAAAGGAGGTCCGTGTATGTTATGAGACAATATAATGTGATTGGTATGAGCTGCGCCGCCTGCAGCGCACGCGTTGAAAAGGCGGTTTCAAAAGTGCCGGGAGTCACTTCGTGCTCCGTCAGTCTTTTAACTAATTCCATGGGCGTTGAGGGAGACGCGGACAGTGAAAGCGTGATAAAGGCGGTGGAGGACGCGGGATACGGAGCGTCGTTAAAGACTGCTCAGAAAAAAGACGAGACGGCGGCCGAGGATGACGCTCTTAAGGATCGCGAGACGCCGATCCTTAAGAAAAGGCTTATCGCTTCGGTGGGATTTCTGCTTGTCCTTCTGTATTTTTCCATGGGACATATGATGTTTGGGTTCCCGCTTCCCGAGTGGTTTAACGGAAATCCGACAGCCGTGGGACTTGTGCAGCTTCTGCTCTCCGAAGCCGTAATGATCATAAACAGGAAGTTTTTCATAAATGGGTTTAAGGGCCTTGTGCACCGTGCGCCAAATATGGACACACTTGTTGCAATGGGCTCGATGGCGTCCTTTCTCTGGAGCACTTATGCGCTTTTTATGATGACGGACGCCCAGATACACAGCGGCACCGAAGCGGCAATGGAGTACATGTCGGAATTTTACTTTGAGTCGGCCGCAATGATCCTAACGCTTATAACGGTTGGTAAAATGCTGGAAGCGCGTTCAAAGGGAAAGACGACGGACGCGCTTAAGGGTCTGATGAAGCTTGCTCCAAAGACGGCGGTGGTCTTAAAGGACGGAGCCGAGGTTACGCTCCCTGTAGAACAGGTAAAAAAGGGAGACGTGTTTGTGGTGCGCCCCGGAGAAAATATTCCGGTGGACGGAGTCATTCTTGAGGGAGATACGGCGGTCAACGAAGCCTCGCTTACGGGCGAGAGCATACCGGTTGACAAAACTGTGGGAAGCGACGTATTTGCCGCCACGGTGAACCAGGCGGGCTTTATCCGGTGCGAGGCTGTCCGCGTGGGCGAGGACACAACGCTTTCGCAGATTATAAGGATGGTCGGCGACGCGGCGGCCACAAAGGCACCGATTGCAAAGCTGGCCGACCGTGTTTCGGGAATTTTTGTGCCGGCGGTGATGGCAGTGGCCCTGGTTACTCTGGTTGTGTGGAGGATTGCCGGACAGGATTTCGGCTTTGCGCTTGCCAGGGCAATATCAGTGCTTGTGATAAGCTGTCCGTGTGCGCTTGGACTTGCGACGCCGGTGGCAATTATGGTGGGAAACGGTCTTGGGGCCAGAAACGGCATCCTGTTTAAGACGGCGGTCTCGCTGGAGCAAACCGGCAGAACGCGTATTGTGGCTCTTGATAAAACGGGAACAATAACGCGTGGCGAGCCGGAGGTGACAGATCTTATCCCGGCGAACGGATATACGGAGGAAGAACTTCTGGAGACGGCATGCTCTGTTGAGAAAAAGAGCGAACATCCTCTTGCCAAAGCGATTCTTGAAAAAGGCATTGAGCTTGGTGCGGCGCAGAGGGAGGTCGCGGATTTTAAGGCTCTGCCGGGAAACGGCCTTGAGGCCGTGCTGGACGGTAAAAAAGTGACTGCGGGCAGCGTTAAATATATGTCGGGCGTCGTTGACATTGACGAGGACATGAAGGTTAAGGCTGACAGTCTGGCACTGGCGGGAAAGACACCGGTTATGTTTGGGATTGAGCGGCGTCTCGTCGGTATGATCGCCGTGGCCGACGTTATAAAGGAGGACAGCGCGCAGGCCGTCAGACAGCTTCGTAGCATGGGAATACGCGTTGTCATGCTCACCGGAGACAATGAGAAGACTGCAGGAGCCGTCGGGGAACAGGCGGGAGTGGACGAGGTGATAGCGGGACTTTTGCCTGACGGAAAGGAAAAGGCGATCCGGAGCTTAAAACAACAGGGAACGGTCGTGATGGTCGGAGACGGCATAAACGACGCACCCGCCCTTACGGCAGCGGATGTCGGCATCGCAATCGGAGCGGGGACGGATATTGCAATTGACGCGGCGGACGTCGTGCTCATGCACAGCAGCTTAAGCGACGTGCCTGCAGCGATACGATTAAGCAGGGCGACACTGAGAAATATCAGACAGAATCTGTTCTGGGCGTTTTTTTACAACGTACTGGGGATCCCCCTCGCCGCGGGAGTATGGATTCCGTTATTCGGATGGAAGCTGAATCCGATGTTCGGAGCGGCCGCCATGAGCCTTTCAAGCTTCTGCGTAGTATCAAATGCCCTGAGACTGAACATGTTTAAAATACACGGTCAGAGCAGGGAGAAAAAAACAAAGCTGCCGGATGAGCGGTTCGGCAATTGTCAGACTGGCGACGGTCAGACCGACAACGCTCAAAAAAATAATAAAAAGGAGAGAACAGACATGAAAAAGACAATGGAAATCGAGGGTATGATGTGCGCTCACTGCGAGGCAAGGGTAAAAAAGGCGCTTGAGGCGCTCGACGCGGTTGACGAGGCTGTGGTGAGCCACGAAAGCAAATCGGCTGTGGTAAGCCTTAACAGCGAGATCGACGACGACACGCTCAGACAGGCGGTGGAGGCTCAGGATTACAAGGTGGTGTCGATACTTTAAAAGCGCGACGCACGCAACAGTTTTGTACCTTCGTCGTATTCAGCCCGGCAATGTCGATG
>CANQSE010000084.1 GCA_947626405.1 uncultured Acetatifactor sp.
CGCAGACTTAGGTGCGGTACTTTCGCACCTTAGTCGGAGTTGGCAGTTAGTTCGGCGGAGCGTTGCCGCGTTTGTGGAGGCATATCCGTCGCCCGATGCCGTCACTCGCATCCGCGATTAAACGGCGCATCTCCCCATCCGTTCTACGACAAAAGCTCCAGAAAATCCTCCCTGCTCATGGCACCAAGCTGCGTCCCGTCCCCCTGTACAACCTGTTCGGAAAGCAGACGCTTACTCTCCTGAAGCTGCTGAATCTTCTTTTCCACCGTATCCATTGCAATCAGCTTGTAAACCACTACCTTACGGGTCTGTCCTATGCGGTGGGAGCGATCCGTCGCCTGATTCTGCGCCGCCAGGTTCCACCACGGGTCATAATGCACGACCATGTCGGCGCCCGTCAGGTTCAGTCCCAGCCCGCCCGCCTTAAGCGATATAAGGAACACCGGCGTATTTCCCGCGTTAAATTCCTTCACCATCCTGAGGCGCTGTTCCTTCGGCGTAGCTCCGGTGATGGTGTAAAATTCCAGCCCTTCCTCCCGCAGCCTTTCCGCAATAATCTCCAGCATAGACGTAAACTGAGAAAACAGAAGGATCCTGTGCCCGCCTTCCGCGGCGCTTCGCACCAGCTCCATACACGCCTCAAGCTTGGCGCTGCCTCCATTGTAATTTTCAAAGCACAGCGACGGGTCGCAGCATATTTGTCTCAGCTTCATAAGCTCCGCCAGGATCTGAATTTTGTTTTCCTTAAATTCGTCCGCACCGCCTTCAAAATAAGTCCGGCGCATATGCACAACCTGTGCGTCATAGAGACGTCTCTGCTCGTCCCCGAAACGAATGTATCTGCTCTCCTCAAGCTTCTCGGGCAGATCCTTAAGTACATCCTCCTTCAGTCTCCTGAGGATAAACGGCGCCGTCATGCGCTGCAGACGCTCCAGTGCCGACTGCTCGCCCTTTCTCACTATAGGAGCTTCAAAATCCTTTTTGAAAACTTCATATCCGTACAGATACCCCGGCATGAGATAATCAAAAATGCTCCACAGCTCGCTCAGCCTGTTCTCAACCGGCGTCCCTGTGAGCGCATAACGTATCCGGCTGCGTATCCCTTTTACGGCCTTTGCAGCGGCAGTGCTGTGGTTCTTGATATATTGCGCCTCGTCTATGATCTGACAGAAAAATTCCCTGTCCTCATAATTTGCCACGTCGCGCTTTAAAAGATCGTAGGAAGTGACGAGCACGTCAAAATCCCCGCTTTCTTCAAGCTTTTTTGCTCTTTCCTCCTGGGTGCCTGCAATAACCAGACAGGAAAGCTCCGGCGCAAACCTTTTAAGCTCCTCCTCCCAGTTATAAACAAGCGACGCGGGAGAGATCACGAGGGAAGGACCTTCAATTCCTTCCTGTTTTGCCGCAAGAAGCACCGCTATAGCCTGTACTGTCTTTCCCAGTCCCATATCGTCGGCCAGTATTCCTCCGAACCGATATGCGGCAAGCATACGCATCCAGCGATAACCCGTCACCTGATATCCGCGCAGCACCCCTTCAAGCGTCCCCGGCACCTCAAAATCCGCATCCTTCACGGCCTTAAAATCGCGCACAAGCTCTCTGAAATGACTGTCCCTTGAGGCATAGATTTCCTCGTTTTTCTCAAGGAGCCTGTCAAGGTACAGCGCCCTGTAAAGAGGAAGACGTATGTTTTCCTTCAGCAAATCCTTCGATGACAGACGCAGGGCTTCCATCATCTCATCAAGCGTTTCCAGCGAGCCGTTGTCAAGACTTAAAAAATCACCGTTTTTAAGCCTGTGATAGTGTTTTTTCTGACGGTAGCTTTTAAGGATATCCAAAAGCTCCTGAGGAGGTATGTCCTCCGACGACACCTTCAGATCCAGCAGGCCGCTGGATAAGGAAACCCCGACCGATACGTGAACCCTGCGGTTTAGCTTCATCCTGTTAAAGCGCTGTGTGACCTGTACCTCCCCAAGGGAGAGCATCTCGTCGACTCCCCTGTCCATCACCCCGTACATAAGCTCCTCGTCCTGACCGCAGTGAAGCAGCTTTTCTGTCGGGTCATAGACAGGAAACCACTGGCTCAGAATGTGCAGAATCTCCTGTTCCCTCATCATATCGCGAAACGGCTCATACGCCACGCCGTTTTCCATAACATCGAGGACAGACACCTTTCTGCCGCCGTACCTGGCTTCTACGCGGCAGCTCATGTTTTTGCCTTCCGCGTCAAGATAAAACACAAATTCCGCGCGGGGCAGCACATATGCTTCTATCTCCTTTGCGTTTTCCTCTATAATTTCCACCGCTCCCTCAAGCCTGGGAAGTACATTGTGATAAAACTGGCTCAGGGAATTTCTTCCAATCTGAAATGTATCAGTACCCTGCTCCGCAAACTCCGCAAGCAGACGGATACGGCTCTCAAATTCCGCCTCGAGTCTGCAGAGCGCATCTTCTCCTACAAAGTAAGACGCCGTAATCCCGTGATAAAGACGGGGCATTTTAAATTTCGCGGTGATTCCGTGAAAGGCCCTCCTTCCGCTTATGTCATTCATGCGTATGGTCAGTGATGCGGGAGGGTTTTTCTCCCGCGTGCGTATCATCCTTTTTACGCCGTTGTCCTTGTCCTCAAGTTCAAACTCATCCGCTCCCATAAGCTGGTACAGTTCGTCAATTCTCCAACCAAAAACGGACAATTCCCCCAGCTTTGCGGCTTTGTGTCTGATATAGGAGGAAGGTCCCGTCATACGCTGCTCAAAATTCTGCTCCTCGCGTACGACTTTTCCTATGTAGTCGATCCATTTTCTGCTGTCGTTTGTAAAATTGTTTCTGTCGTGATTGATTTCCGTTCCGCTTCCATACACCGCCGTAGCCGACTCCCTGACATTAGTATAAAATTCAAAGAGGTTCTTTACTACAAAAAGTCTGCCCTCCCCAATCTTGAAAGATACGTGCAGCTCCCCTCCGCGAAGCGTCAGCCTTGGCTGCAGCGTCAGGCTCTCCGCCTTTCCTCCGACGCGGGAAAGCACATGATTCGCACTCTGATGCATATACGCGTTCATCAGTCTCACGGCATGCTTGTCAGTTGCGTCTCCGATATTTTTTTCCTTTAGCGACTCCTTAATCAGAGTCATAAATCCTGCCATGTACGAGCAGTATTCTTTCCTGTAATAATTGTAATAGCTTTTTACGCATCGCGGACAGTAACATTCCGAATAGATTATCTTGTCTCTTGAAAACACGATGTGGAGAGGAAACCGCTTTTTTCCGTCTCTCCCCTCTCCAATCGCCTCGGCAATCATCTCGTTATACATATCACCGTATCCGCCCTGCAGCTCGCTAAGCGTCACGCGGCCGTCCTGCACGAGTCTTTCACCCTCCCTTGCCACAGACTGAAGAAGGTTCATCGACTTTACTATGACATCGGCGTTAAAATACCGGTACCTTTCAAGCTCGCCGGAATCCGCCCCTGCATTTTCAGCGCCGTATTCACTGTCCGTTTCCTCCTGGCCGTTAAGGACAATATATTCCTGTTCCTGATTTGAATTGTTCATTGCAGTCTCCCTTTTATCATTCGATCCGCGGTATTTAACTAAATGTAGGAATGTTTATTCTTTTAAAAGTGTCAGAATATTTATTTTTTTAATTACGTGTCAAAATTTTTTGTCAATATTTTTATTATAGGGGAAAAAAGAGATTGCATCAACAAAAAATAAATAAAAAATTGTCATAAGAAAACAGGGATTAAACAGCATGAGTTTAATCCCTGTCACGTGCTTTAAATAAAGTGTTTTAATCAGGTCCTTTATCCCTTTACGCTTCCAAGCGCCACACCCGCTATTATGTATTTTGAAAGCAGGAAATACACGATAAAAAGCGGAAGCACCGTCAAGGTCAGTCCGAGATAAATTGCTCCGTGCTCTGTCTTGTAAATATCTCCTCTCAGCAGGCTCACCATTATAGGCATGGTGAACTTTTCCTGTCTTGTCAGCAGGATAGAGGGCAGGAACAGGCTGTTCCAGCTATTTACAAAGGAAAAGATCGCCTGAGTTGCGATTGCCGGTTTCATAATCGGCATTGCAATCCTGTTAAAGGTGTAAAATTCCCCTGAGCCGTCGATTCTTGCAGACTGCACAATCTCGAGAGGGAGAGCCCCCAGCATATACTGTCTCATAAAGAACACCATCGCCGGCGCTGCTATGGCAGGCAGAATAAGGGGAAGGAAATTATTTGTCAGTCCCACTCTGTAAATCATCTGGTAGAAACCGATACTTGTCACCTGCGCGGGAATCATCATCACAGCCATGATAAAGGTGAAGAACCCGCGGCGAAGCTTCCATTCATAAACCACCACCGCATACGCCGTCAGCGTGGAAAAGTAAACGCTGCAAAACGTGGAGAATGTGGATATAATAATGGAATTTAAAAATCCCATCATCGGGTTAAAGCTCTTTCCAAGCAGTACATTCAGGTTACTGATCAGATATTTGGAAGGCAGAAGTGAAATTGCATGCTGCTGTATCTGATACGTTGAGCGAGTGGAATTGGTAAGCATAATCCAAAACGGCAGGATGCAGAGGATCGCCAGCAGTATACATACAACGTAGATAATTGCCTTAAAAATTCCCCTTTTTATTTTCATACTTTTTCACCTCTCATCTTTTTCCTGTATTCCTTCTCCTGCGCCCTGACCTGTTTTCTGAGTTTTGCCTCGTCCTTATCGCGCAGCATGAAGAATATTACCGCGGACAACACCGCTATAATTGCAAACATAACCATGCTGGCCGCAGCTGCGGTATTGTACTTATAGCTGCCGGCAAAAGCTTGATTGTAAATAAACATGCTTGCGGTAAGCGTCGCGTTGTCAGGATTTCCGTTCTGGTACATCTTGGGGATATCGTACATCTGAAGTCCCCCGATCAGACTTGTCACCAGCGTATAGAGAAGAATAGTCTTCAGATTGGGCAGAGTCACGCGGAAGAAGGTCTGGAAGCCGTTTGCGCCGTCTATGTCCGCAGCCTCAAATATATCCGTGCTGATACCGAGTATACCGGCAATCAGGACGATCATCGTGTAACCGTACCACATCCAGAACTGGATAAAAGCCACAATCACCTGCGAAGCAAGCTTGGACTGAGAGAAATTAAAAGCATCAGCGCCTCCGATAGTCTTAATGAGATCGTTCACAGGTCCGAGAGGATACCCAAAAAGTGAGCTGAACAGTGTGGCAACCGTGGCAGCCGTAATTATATTCGGCATATAAAAGACAATCTTGAAAAATCCCTGCCCTTTGATCTTCAGTCTGCCGCTCGTGAACCACGCGGAGAGAATCAGGGCAAGCGTCATCTGAGGAATAAAGTTCCAGATCCAGATCTTGAATGTATTTTTCAGCGCAATCTTAAAAGAATTATTCTGAATAATCTCTTTAAAATTATCAAGCGGATTTTCCAGGAAATGGATTTGGGTATTTCCCAGTCCCTTAAGATCCGTAAAGCCTATCACCGCCGTATACAAGATGGGATAGAGCATAAAAATAATAAAAGCTATCACAAAGGGCAGAGAAAACAGATACCCGTATTTTGCATAGCTTACACGTTTTCGCTTCATATTTTTCCCAGCCTCCAATACATTGTTATGAGCCGGCTGTCTAAAACGGCCAAAGCCCGTTTACCCCATGTAGTGAAACAGGGGCGGCCGAAAGGTCTCCGACCACCCCTTATTCCCGTCATTAAGTCCGACTGTTAAGCGTTACTCGGCTTCGATTCCAAGATTATCCTTAACCTGGGTCTTGAAGTCTGCAATAGCCTGATCACGGCTCTTTTCACCGGATGTATACGCTCTTACCTGATCTCTCCAGTAGGAGTTGATTGTCTCGTCGTACTGAGTAAGAGTCTTACCGTTTGCATACTCGTTGGCAGGTACGAACACTTCAAACATGTTCTGTCCGCCAAGGAACTCTACGGAGCCGTCAGAATTGTTCATTACAGTTCCGCTTGCAACAGCATCCTTTGTGCCGCCCTCGCCGTTTAAGGTTCCGTTTGCCCACTTGTACTGAAGGCCGTCATTGGTGCAGTTTAAGGTGATCCAGTCAATGATCTGTCCTACAGCTTCCTTCTTAGAGGAATCCTTGTTTGCAAGGAGCCATGTGCCGCCCCAGAAGAAACCGATCGGGGAATCGCATACAGCCCAGTCGCCGTAGGTGCCTTCACCTGTCTTGGTGCCGCCGCTGTTGGGAGCTATCGTGTAGTTGACAAGCCATGCGGGACCGAAGAAACCGAAGATCTGCTTCTCGCCTACGCCCTGCATATCAGCATACCATGCTTCCGTCCAGTCCTTGGTATCATTGTGATATCCGTTGTCCTTAAGCTTCTTGGAAAGATCGAGGAACTCCTCTCTCTTGGGATCGATGTGAAGCTTTCCGTCTACGATCCAGCCTGTTGAAGAACTGTTCTCAACTGCGTGCCAGAGGTCTCCGTCTCCGGAAATGATTCCGTAGCCCTTAGCCTTCAGCTCCTCTGCAGCCGCCCAGAACTTATCCCAGCTTCCGCTTCCGCCGCCGATCTTCTCCTTGATGGTAGCGGGATCATCTGTTCCCCACACATCCTTGGCGATTGAACGACGATAGATGAAAGCGCCGCCTGTAGCCTGATAGCCAAGTGCAACAACGTCTCCGTTGCGGCTCCCGATATCAACCGAATACTGAGCGATATCAGCATCTGCAAGCTCCTTGTCTACGTCGATGCCGAGATCCTTGTATGTAGCCGCATACTGAGAAGCATCGCCCTGCGTATACTTCAGGACGAAAGCAGCCTCCGCGCAATACAGATCCGGTGCGTCCTTGCCGCCTGCTGCCAGCGCAGCGTCGAGAGCGGGCTGATACTCACCGTTTGTAGTGGCGATGATGGTTGTATTGATCTCATAATCGAAATCAGGATTTGCTTCCTTGAATTTCTCGATCATACCGGGAACTTCGTCCGTAAACGCCCAGACGTTAATCGTCTTTGACGAACCGGATCCGCAGCCGGTAAGCATGGACGCAACCATCGTCATGCTCAGAAGAACACCAAACAACTTCTTCTTCATTTTTATCCTCCTTCTCCGGTGTAATCTATACACCACTTTTAAGGATATTTTACGCCCCCCCGGGACGATATGTCAAGAAGAAATTATTGCATGGCAAAATAATACGCTATCCTGTTGTTCAGGGCTTCAATGCCTTCTTTTTGCGCGCCATGATCACGCTCTGGATCACCAGAAACAGACACAGCATACCCGCAATGGTGATACCCGTCCACCACGCCTCGCCCAGACCTGCGGAGGACACAATGTTTTGTATGGTGCTGAGTGACAACACGCCGAACAGAGTACCGATAATATTGCCTACGCCTCCCGTCAGCATTGTGCCGCCGATAATAGAGGAAGCAATGGCATTCATCTCCATGCCGGACGCATGTGAGGGCGAACCGGAACCGACGTGCAGGAAATAGATAAATCCGCCGATACCAGCCAACAGTCCACAGAGCAGGTGGGAATAAAATTTTGTCCGTCTCACATTGATTCCCAGCATCAGTGCACTCTGGCTGTTTCCGCCAACCGCGTAGAAACGACGGCCAAGCTTTGTCCAGCGCAGCACACAGAAGAAAATAGCAACCGCAAGCAGTGCGACTATCACGCCGATTTCAATATAAGCGTCCACGTAGGTTCCGTTCTTGTTCACAGATCCAAGACCCGGTATCACGATACGCATATTCTTTAATGCCAGGAACTGTTCATTCGACACGTTGAAGGGCTCGGTGTGTACAATGGTCGTCATGCCCCGGGCAAAGAACATTCCCGC
>CANQSE010000085.1 GCA_947626405.1 uncultured Acetatifactor sp.
CACTAACAAGTCAATATCTTTTATTAATTTGGGAAGTCAATATCTATGATTGACGGGGAGGTTTTGGTGTGGTATAGTATTGCATTGTAAAAAGCCGTGGACGCACGGCGGTATATAACGGACGGGAGCCTGTGTGACAGGCTGAGAGGAAGGTATTACCTTCGACCGGTAACCTGATTTGGATAATGCCAACGTAGGGACACGCATAAAAGGGCTTGATTTTACGGAAGCTGCCAGACAGGCATGCTTCCGTTTGCAGTTTTGGAGGGAATGTTTATGGTAAAAATAAACGGAAAAGATATCGAAGCGGACGGCAGGACGCTGCTTGATTATCTTGACGGCGCGGACTATGACCCAGAATGTATCGCGGTAGAGATAAACGGGGATATTGTACCGAAAAAAGACTATGTAAGCACCATCCTGCGGGACGGGGACTGCGTCGAGATCGTAAGCTTTGTGGGAGGCGGCTGATATGGTGCCGACAAGGGAAGAATGGTACAAAGCCCTGTCAGACAGGCACGGCGAAAAGACGCAGAAAAAATTTTCATCAAAGACTGTCGCGGTGTGCGGACTTGGAGGGCTGGGCTCAAATATCGCCGTCGCGCTGGCGAGAGCCGGAATCGGCAGTCTCATACTGATCGATTTTGATCGGGTTGACACCGCAAACCTGAACCGTCAGCAGTACAAGGCGGCGCAGGTGGGGCGGTACAAAACGGAAGCGCTCGAGGAAAATTTATCGGAGATATCTCCGTATATTCAGCTTGTGACGCATAACGAGAGGATTACGCGTGAAAATGCCGCCGATCTGCTTGGCGGGGCCGACATCATATGCGAGGCGCTTGACGCGGCAAGGGAAAAAGCAATGCTTGTAAACTTTGTCCTGGAAAGGATGTCTGACAAATATCTCGTGGCGGCTTCGGGAATGGCAGGGCTTGGAAGTCCAAACGACATAAGGACCCGAAGGGTGTCGGAGCGTTTTTATCTTTGCGGTGACGGCGTAAGCGACATACGGAGTGAGGAAGCGATTGTGGCGCCGCGGGTGATGCTCTGTGCAGCGCATCAGGCTCAGACGGTGTTGAGGATCATAACGGAACAATTTTAAGTACAGGGAAAGAGGGAATCAAAATGACAGACGACAGGCTTGTGATCGGGGGGCATGAATTTAACTCCCGCTTTATTCTCGGATCAGGTAAATATTCCATGAATATGATTGAGGCGGCGGTAAAGGATGCGGGTGCGGAGATTATAACTCTGGCTGTCCGGCGCGCCAACACAAAGGAGCAGGAAAACATTCTGGATTATATTCCGGAGGGGGTGACGCTGCTTCCAAACACCAGCGGCGCAAGAAACGCGGACGAGGCTGTCAGGATCGCCCGTCTTGCAAGGGAGCTGGGGTGCGGCAATTTTGTAAAAATCGAGATTATGAGAGACTCAAAATACCTTCTGCCTGATAATCAGGAGACGATAAAGGCCACTGACGTCCTTGCCGCGGAAGGCTTTATAGTCATGGCTTATATGTATCCGGATCTGAATGTGGCAAGGGATCTTGTGAGCGCGGGCGCAGCAAGCGTTATGCCGCTGGCCTCTCCGATTGGCTCAAACAAGGGGCTGCAGACCAGAGAGTTTATCCAGATATTAATAGACGAAATTGACGTTCCAGTGATTGTGGACGCGGGAATCGGAAGGCCGTCGCAGGCATGCGAGGTTATGGAGATGGGAGCGGCGGCAGTCATGGCAAATACGGCTCTTGCAACGGCGGGGGATCTTCCGCTGATGGCGCGGGCGTTTAAGGAAGCCATAAGTGCGGGACGCAAGGCGTATCTTGCAGGGCTCGGGAGAGTCCTTGCGCGGGGTGCGTCAGCATCCGATCCGCTCACGGGCTTTCTTCGCGATTAGGGGGGTGAAGCAGATTGAAAAACCAGTTTTTTGTGGATTCGGATTCTTTGTCTTCTGAAGCCGCAGCCGTAAAGCACCGGCTTGAAAACGATCCGTCCTCCCGCACAAACCATATGGAATACATGCCGGGGATGGAGGTAATAGAGTCCGACGTATGCGATAACGTCATGGGACACGTGCGTTCGTTTGATTATTCTTCGTACACCGCCGGTGACGTGAGAGCGGCTCTTGAGAAGGACACATGCACGATAGAGGACTTCAAGGCTCTTTTGTCTCCCGCGGCCGAGCCTTTTCTGGAAAGGATGGCTCAGAGGGCGCGTATTGAGACGGGAAGGCATTTCGGAAACACGGTGTATTTTTTCACTCCGCTGTATATTGCCAATTACTGCGAAAATTACTGCGTTTACTGCGGATTTAACTGTTACAACCACATTAACCGCATGAAGCTTTCAATGGAGCAGATTGAAAAGGAAATGAAGGTAATTGCCGACAGCGGAATGGAGGAAATTCTGATTCTCACCGGCGAGAGCCGCGGACAGAGCAATGTGGAGTATATCGGAGAAGCCTGCAAACTGGCGCGGAAATATTTCCGCATGACAGGGCTTGAGATTTATCCTGTAAATACGGACGAGTACAGATATCTGCATCAATGCGGAGCCGATTATGTCACCGTATTCCAGGAGACCTACGATGCTGAAAGGTACGAGCAGCTTCACCTGCTTGGACACAAGCGTGTATGGCCGTATCGTTTTGACGCGCAGGAGAGGGCCCTGCGGGGCGGGATGCGCGGCGTGGCTTTTTCGGCGCTGCTTGGGCTGTCTGATTTTCGCAAAGATGCGCTGGCAAGCGCGCTCCACGTTTATTACCTTCAGCGGAAATATCCGTATGCGGAAATGTCTCTGTCATGCCCCAGACTCAGGCCAATCATAAACAACGACAGGATCAATCCGCAGGACGTAGGGGAAAAGCAGCTCTGCCAGATCCTCTGCGCATACCGCATATTCCTGCCGTATGTGGGAATTACCGTATCTTCAAGGGAGAGCGCCGAGTTTAGAAACGGTATAGTAAAGATTGCGGCGACAAAGGTTTCAGCCGGCGTTTCGACAGGAATCGGCGATCATGAAAGCAAATACAGCGGAAAGGTCTCTGAAGAACAGCACGGCGACGAGCAGTTTGAGATCAACGATACCCGCAGCCTTAAAAGTATGTATCGGGATATTTCAAAGGAGGGTCTCCAGCCCGTGATGAACGATTATATATTTCTGTAATGCTTTGGAGGAAAAGCATGAAAAATATGGATATGACCCTTTATTTTATAACGGACAGCACCCGTTGTACGGAAGATGAATTTCTGTATCGGGTGGAGGAGGCGCTTGCGGGAGGAGCAACCCTGCTGCAGCTTCGCGAGAAAGAAAAAACCACGCGCGAGTACATGGAGCTTGCCTGCAAGGTCCACAGGATTGCGGAGAGGTACAAGGTCCCGCTTATAATTGACGACAGAGTGGATGTGGCGCTTGCATCGGGAGCTGAGGGCGTACATGTGGGAGAGTCCGATATGCCCGTAAACGACGCAAGAAGGCTTATGGGGAAAGAAAAAATTGTGGGAGCAACTGCCAAGACCGTTCCAAGGGCTTTGGAGGCGTATGAGCAGGGGGCCGATTATCTGGGTGTCGGGGCGATCTTTCCCACCACCACAAAGGTAAAGACTGTTTTAACATCCACAGAAACGCTCAGGGAGATCTGCGAGGCGGTGCCTGTTCCTGTCAATGCAATCGGAGGACTAAACAGCAGCAATATAAACGTGCTGGAGGGTATTCCTGTCGCGGGGATCTGTGTGGTGTCGGCAATTATGAGTGCTCAGGATCCGAGGCGTGCCGCCATGGAGTTAAGAGCGGGGGCTGAAAAATTAAAAAGGAGCCTTAAGATATGAAGACGGCGCTTGCTATCGCGGGAAGCGATTCATGCGGAGGAGCGGGCATCCAGGCGGATTTAAAGACAATGACAATGAACGGCGTATACGCAATGAGCGCCGTGACGGCGCTGACGGCGCAGAATACGGTCGGCGTGAGAGCGATTCTTAAATCCACGCCTGAATTTCTTGCCGACCAGATTGACGCGGTATTTGAGGATATTTTCCCTGATGCCGTAAAGATCGGAATGGCGCCTTCGCAGGAGCTGATCAGCGTCATAGGAGACAGGCTTAAATTTCACCGGGCGGTAAACATCGTGCTTGATCCGGTGATGGTGGCGACAAGCGGCGTTTCTCTGATGCAGAAGGATGCTGTTTCGGTTCTTGCCGGGGAGCTTCTGCCGATGGCGGATCTTGTAACGCCTAATATTCCGGAAGCGGAGAGCCTTGCCGGAATGTCGGTGGAGAGCAGGGATGACATGATAAGGGCCGCGGAAAGGATCGGAAGCGCTTACGGGTGCGCCGTCCTTGTAAAGGGAGGGCACATGGCGCAGGGGGCGGACGATCTTTTGTATGCGGACGGCAGGATCCGGTGGTTCTGCGGTGAGAGGATTGATAATCCCAATACCCACGGGACAGGATGTACGCTTTCCAGCGCGATTGCCGCTAATCTTGCCAAAGGCTTTACCCTGGAGGAGTCGGTTTTATATGCCAGGGAATATCTTCAGGGGGCGCTTCGGGCCATGCTTGACCTTGGTAAGGGCCCGGGGCCGATGCAGCACAATTTTGACCTCAGCTCCCGTTTTGCGCGGGAGCGTGAAACTGAATGAAAGGAATCCGGAATAATGAGAAATTACGCTACACAAATGGAAGCTGCAAGAAAAGGAATCGTCACGCCTGAAATGGAAGCGGTCGCGTCCAAAGAGTACAGGACGGTTGAGGAGATCAGGGAGCTTGTGGCAAAGGGGCAGGTGGTGATCTGCGCAAACAGGCTTCATGAAAGTATTGAACCAAACGGCGTGGGCTCAATGCTTCGGACAAAGATAAACGTAAATCTCGGCGTCTCAAGGGACTGCAGGGATTATGATGTGGAAATGGAAAAGGTAATGACTGCGGTCCGCCTTGGCGCGGAAGCTATCATGGATCTGTCTTCTCACGGAAACACTCAGCCGTTTAGACAGAGGCTTATAAAAGAATGTCCGGCAATGATCGGAACCGTTCCCGTGTACGACAGCGTGCTCCATTATCAGAGAGATCTTGCCGAGCTCTCCGCAAAGGATTTTATTGACGTGGTGCGTCTTCACGCCCGTGACGGGGTTGATTTTGTGACTCTGCACTGCGGCATAACGCGCAGGACCATAGAGCAGATCAAAAGACATAAAAGGAAGATGAACATTGTGTCAAGAGGGGGTTCCCTTGTTTTTGCATGGATGAGCATGACCGGACAGGAAAACCCGTTTTATGAGTATTTTGATGAGATTCTTGACATCTGCAGGGAGTATGACGTCACCATCTCACTGGGCGACGCCTGCCGCCCCGGATGTCTTGCCGACGGAAGCGACGTCTGCCAGATAGAGGAACTGGTGCGCCTTGGTGAACTGACAAAACGCGCCTGGGAAAAGGATGTCCAGGTGATGGTTGAGGGACCGGGACATATGCCAATGGACCAGATTGAAGCAAATATGAAGATGCAGCAGTCGATCTGCATGGGAGCGCCTTTTTATGTGCTTGGGCCCATAGTGACTGATATCGCCCCGGGCTATGACCATATCACCTCAGCTATCGGCGGCTCTATAGCGGCCGCAAACGGAGCGGCTTTCCTCTGCTATGTCACTCCCGCGGAACACCTTGCGCTGCCAGATGTGGACGATGTAAAGCAGGGAATTATCGCCGCCCGCATTGCGGCGCACGCGGCGGATATAGCGAAAAAGGTTCCTCATGCAAGGGATATGGATGATCGCATGGCGGATGCAAGAAGGACGTTTGACTGGGAGAAGCAGTGGGAATGCTCCATCGACCCTGAGAGGGCAAAGGCAATACGTGACAGCAGGGCTCCCGAGAACGAGGATAGCTGTTCAATGTGCGGCAAGTTCTGCGCAGTGAGGAGCATGAACAAGGCGTTAAGCGGAGAGTATATCGATATTTTGTGAGGATAAAAGCTTAAGCGGAGAGTATATCGATATTTTGCGAGGATAAGAACATTAGCTCAGATAATAAGAACATTAACTCGGATAATAAGAACATTAGTTCAGATGATAAGAACATTAATTCAGATAATAAGAACATTAACTCAGATAAAAATTTACGGAGGAATACATTAAAAAAGTGCCATGAAAAATGCTGACGTTAAGAAAAAAGGAATGACGGGACGTGAAAGGCTCAGACAGGAATACACGGAATTTAAGCTTCTTATGCGGAGCCTTCCGTCTCTGCTGACGACAATGCTGGTCGTCTCTGTGATAACAATGAATCTGCTTGCAAATAAGAGCATTTCCCTCCCTGTGGAATGGCTTGCGCTGGACTGCGGGGTGATTGTGTCGTGGATTTCATTTCTGTCACTTGATATTATAACGAGACATTTCGGCCCCAAGGCGGCCACAGAGGCTTCGCTGGCAGCGGCGGCCGTTAATCTTGTGGTATGTCTGTTTTTTTGTCTGGCAGGCATGATACCGGGAATGTGGGGCGAGTCATATGTGGAGGGCAGCGAGGCGCTGTTAAACGGAGCGCTTGACCGCACCTTTAAAGGCACATGGTACGTCCTTTTCGGGAGCACGACGGCTTTCTGCATTTCGTCCGCTGTAAACAATTTCCTGAATTACGGGATTGGAAAGCTTTTAAAAAATGACGCTGACAGCTTTCTAGTGTACGCATGCCGTACATATATTTCCACGGCTGTCGGACAGTTTACCGACAATATAGTGTTCGCGCTTATAGTGAGTCATTTTTTCTTTGGCTGGACGCTGCTTCAGTGTTTCACCTGCGCCGCCACGGGAATGGTGGTGGAGCTTCTCTGCGAGGTCGTCTTCTCCCGTTTCGGGTACAGAATATGTAAAAAATGGAAGGACGAGGACGTGGGAAGGCTGTATCTGGATTTCAGAGAGGAGAAAAAGCGTTGAAGGTTTTGATTACCGGAACGGGACGCGGCATCGGAAGGGCGATTGCAGCAAGGTTTCTGGACGGCGGACACTCAGTGACTGGGATAGATATACTGCCGTCTTCAATTGAATGTGAGGGGTACACACATTTCAGGGCGGATATACTTAAGGGAGAGCTTCCGGAGGTTGAAGGCGTGGAGATCCTGATAAACAATGCCGGGGTGCAGAATACGGAATCGGACATCGATTTGAATCTTAAGGGGACAATCCGAGTCACGGAAAAGTACGGGCTGCAGGATAAGATAAAAAGTATTCTGTTTATCGCCTCAGCAAGCGCTTCCACCGGATCGGAATTTCCGGAGTATGCAGCCAGCAAGGGCGGGGTGGTCTCTTACATGAAAAACGTGGCGCTCAGGGCCGCAAAATACGGCGCCGTGTCAAACAGTCTATCCCCCGGGGGCGTGCTGACGGATTTAAACGACCATATCATACGGGATCCGGCGCTCTGGCAGCAGGTGATGGACGAGACGCTTCTGAAAAAATGGGCCGAGCCGGACGAGATTGCTGAGTGGGCGTATTTTGTCACCGTAATCAACCGCTCAATGACAGCGCAGGATATCCTCATCGACAACGGGGAGGCGGCAAATTTTAATTTTATATGGTAAAAAATAATTCTTGGTAATTCTTCCGTTAAAACTGTTGACAAGCATGGCAGAATAAGTTAGAATGTTTTTCGTCGGTTTTGTTGCAGATGAAATGTGTCCGTAGCTCAGCAGGATAGAGCAACGGCCTTCTAAGCCGTGGGTCGGGGGTTCGAATCCCTTCGGGCACACTGAGGCGTGTATGTCTCAATATTATGATACGGTGGGTATAGCGCAGCTGGTTAGCGCGCCAGATTGTGGCTC
>CANQSE010000086.1 GCA_947626405.1 uncultured Acetatifactor sp.
GATTCGAACCCACGCGCCCTTGCGGACAAACGGTTTTCAAGACCGCCTCGTTATGACCACTTCGATATCTCTCCAAGTGTGCCGCCAGTTTAGCGGCAAAAATTATTCTACCAAAAAGGCCCAACTGTGTCAATATTTTTTTGCAAATTAACAAAAACGAAAACTTTCCAGAAACACCTCCGCAATTTTCATATCCTCCGGCGTGGTGATCTTTATATTATGATAGGATCCTTCTGCAAATTTTACCGGTACATCCGTAAAACGCTCCACGACTCCGGCATCGTCGGTAACAGGCACATGCGCACACTGTCCGTATTCCCGCCGCAGCATGTCATAAGCGTCCAGTATCAGATCAGCCTCAAATACCTGCGGAGTCTGAATCGTCCACACCCGGCTCCTGTCCGGAGTTTCCGCGGCAAATCCTGACTCGTCGGCAAGCTTTACCGTGTCCTTTGAGGGCATTGCCGCCACACATGCACGATATTTCCTGACCGCCTCATACGTTCTGCTCAAAATCTCCCCGGTGAGAAACGGCCTGGCGCTGTCGTGGATAAATACGTAATCCGTCCGTTCCGCTTCCCCGCCGCGCAGCCTGCGTTCTCTGAGAAGCGACATGGCGTTTTCCACCGACCAGCAGCGCTCCGAGCCTCCCTGCACGAAAGCCGTCACCTTTGTAAAATTGTATTGGCGCACAATCTCCCGCCCGGTCCGGACGGCTGAGTCTGCTTTCCCGCTCTGCTCATCCCCGCCGCCGAGAACCAGAATACAGTCGTCAATGATATCCGACCTTTGTATCGCCATGAGCGAATACCATAAAAGCGGTTTCCCGCCCAACGTCATAAACTGCTTTGCAGCGCCGCTTTTCATCCTGCTGCCGCGCCCTCCTGCCAGGAGCACCGCCGTGCAGTGTTTTTTCCCCGTTTCTTCCTCTGCCATATCCCGTTTCTTCCGCCCCGATTATTCACCCAGCTTCAAATCCGGCACCGCGTTCAGGTCATAGCCATGGCGGACGCCTTTTTTGTATTCATAATATGCCGCCGCTCCTATCATTGCGGCATTGTCAGTACAGTAAACGGCTGACGGATGATAAAAAGCGATACCGAGCCTTTCACATTCCTTTTCAAATTCCCTGCGCAGAGACGTATTTGAGGCCACGCCGCCCGCGATTGCAAACTTATCGTAACCGTATTCCCTCACGGCGTGAAGTGAATGTTCCACAAGCACATCAACCACCGCTTTCTGGAAGGAAGCCGCCACATCAGCCTGGCAGATCTGCTCACCCTTCATACTGCAGGAGTTCAGATAATTCAGAACAGCCGATTTAAGGCCGCTGAAGCTGAAATCGTATTCATTTCCCGCAATTTTCGCCTTTGGAAAATGAATAGCTTCAGGATTTCCCTCCGCGGAAATCCTGTCAATCTTGGGGCCTCCCGGGTACCCAAGCCCTATGGCTCTTGCAACCTTGTCAAACGCCTCCCCCGCAGCATCGTCGCGCGTCCTGCCGACAATCCGGTATCTGCCGTAATCCTCCGTAATAACAAGATGAGAGTGCCCGCCTGACGCCACAAGGCACACGAAGGGCGGCTCCAGGTCCGGATATTCTATATAATTTGCACTTATATGACCGCTTATGTGATGTACGCCTATAAGAGGCTTCCCGGTGGCAAAGCTTATGGCCTTGGCCTCAGAAACTCCCACAAGCAGAGCACCCACAAGCCCCGGTCCGTACGTAACCGCGACTGCCGTGATATCCCCGAGAGTCTTTCCGGATCTCTCGAGCGCCTCCTCAATAACCTGATTGATTTTTTCAATATGCTTTCTTGAAGCGATCTCAGGGACTACGCCCCCGTATCTCGTATGCAGATCAATCTGTGAAAAAATAACATTTGACAGCACCTCTCTGCCGTTTTTTACCACAGAGGCCGCTGTCTCGTCACAGGAGGTCTCAATGGCAAGGATCACGACCTCCTCTTTATTAAGCTGTTCCAATTTTATAGTCCGCCCTTTATTTTGTAAATACCGCCCGAATACAAATGGCAAAACGCATTGTCAGTCCGGTGCGTTAATGTATTTCAACATTCTCCACGTTTGTCCAGCCGTAGATTTTCCACAGCCTGTTTTCGTCGCGTCTGAGCAGATATACAATGCCTACCTGGCTCGTAACGTAATTATGTACCACGTTGTAGCCGCAGCTTAGACGCGCAAATTCGTACCCGTCTTCTTCAAATGTGTCCACGTTCACGCTGGGCGATACCGCAATTCCCGTGATGACGCGTCCGCTCTTTTTAAATGTCTCCACATCCTCCTTAAGCGCCGAAAGATACCCGGGAAGGACATTTTTTTCCAGAAGCTCCTCATCATACAGTTCTCTCGCCTTCATGCCGAGCGCTTCAAGTTCTTCATCGGTAGTATCGCTTGCATATAAGCATTTTTCGATTTCCGTATAATATTTAAGGACCTCCTTGGGAGTCGCGGGGTAGTCCAGGGATAAATCCCGTGCCAGTACCCTTTCAGCCTGCGTCATAACCGATTCCTGACGCCTGGTTTCCGCTTTGTTCGCCATATAGGCGTACACACCAACTACCGCCGTGATAACTACAATCAGTACAGCCGTCACGATCTTCGCCGATTTGCTCATAGTCCCTCTCTTTCGCTTCTGCCGTCCGTCAGCCTTCTCCACAACGTTCCTCCTCAAAGTTAAGCTCCACAGTCCTGCCGTCTTTCGCCGCCAGTGTTCCCGGAAAAATCCTGCGCACATCCTCAAGATAATCCTCCGGCCTTATTAGCGAAGGGCTGTAGTGGGTAAGCCACAAGCTTGACACGCCGGCGTCTCTGGCAATCCCCGCCGCCTCGTACATTGTCATGTGCTTGTTTTCCCTTGCCTTGGGAAGCTTGTCGCGTTCCCCGTACATGCCCTCCAGAATCAGCAAATCCGAGCCCCTTGCATTTTCAACGATGGAATCCACCGGTCTTGTGTCTGTGCAGTATGTAACCTTTATTCCCTTCCTAGCTTCGCCCAGGACCATGTCCGGAGTAAAGACGCGGTCGTCCTGCTCTACAGTCTCGCCCTTTTGCAGTCTGCTCCAGAGCTTTATCGGGATCTGCTGCGCCACGGCCCTGTCTTTGTCAAAACGCCCCGATCTGTCTATTGACATGCTGTACCCATAGCATAACACACTATGGTTCACCTTGAAAGCTTTTATTCTGAAGCCCTCGAAATAAAATTCCTGTTCCGGCTCCGTGATCTCGATATACCTTATCTCAAAGGGCAGCTCCGGCGCGATCGTCCGCAGGGCGCTCACCGTCCTGACAAGCCCGCGCGGACCTATCAGAAGAAGCGGCTCCGTGCGCTCGGCATTGCCCATGGTAAGAAGCATCCCGGGCAGGCCGCTTATATGATCCGCATGGTAATGCGTAAAGCAGATAATGTCTATGGGCTTGGGACTCCATCCTTTTTTTCTGAGGGCAATCTGCGTGCCCTCCCCGCAGTCTATCAATATGCTCTTTCCATTGTACCGCAGCATCAGCGAAGTGAGCCATCGGTGAGGCAGGGGCATCATGCCGCCGGTGCCAAGCAAGCTTACGTCCAGCATATAATTAATTACTCCAGATTTACAATTATTACGCTCACACAGCGCCACAGGCGGTCAGAACGCATACGATTTCAAAACATACAATTCACAGGGCTGACGGCCGCGCCACGCGTTTTAACGTGGCCGCGGCCCCCAATCCTTACGGCTACACTAACTCCGTCTCGGCTTCTTCCTCCACTGGCACGGCAAACTGAGCAACCATATCGTCATAGCAGTCCTCGCATAGATCGAAACGGTGAATCACGCCGTCCTTGCGGCTGAAATACCCAAAAGCGGCGGCAGCGGAAAAACATCCCTCCTTAAGGCACCCGCTTTCCACACGCAGACTCCTGCCGCATCTGTTGCAAACAACCTGCATCAGCTTCCTGCCCTCTCCGTCACGGTACTTTTGCAATGTTTCCTCCCCTTCTGCCGTTTACGCGGCCACAAACCACATCCTGTAACGAAATCATTATAACACAGCTTGCAGGACGTTTTTTGTGGTAATTGTTGCCGTATAATTTCACATGTTATTTTAAATAAAATGCTTTTTTATGATTTCCTTTTCCACATTATTACAGCGTCTTCCACAGGTTTTTCATAAAACCGCGGCCTGATCCCTTCGGACACAAAACCGAATTTTTCATAAATATGTATAGCAGCCGCATTGCTCGCTCTGACTTCAAGCGTGTAGGCCAAAACGCCGTCTTTCTCTCCCTGCTCCATAAGCCTTTCAAGCATTATCTGGGCTATACCGCGGTTCCTGTATAACGGATCGACCACGACGTTGTCTATATTGGCCTCGTGGCAGATATCCGTATAGCCGCAGCACCCCACGGGCCTTTCATCCGCCAGAGCAACAAAATATGTACAGTACGGCCTGTTTAACAGCTCTCTGAAAGCGTCCGCCGACCATGGCATACTGAAGGACTGCTCCTCGATACGGCTGATCTGTTCAATGTCTTCCCCGCGCAACTTCCGCACGGTAATCTCGGGTAAATCTTTTCCGCCGCGCATGTTCATTCGTTCCGCTCCGCCTGACTTTTTCTGAGATACTCCGGCCTGTGCGCCGCGGCAGACACCACACGCCCGCGGGAGTAATATACCGCTCCCAGCGCAGCGATACAGGCGGCACGCTGTCTGTTTTGTCCCGCTACAGCCAGACTGTACCCCGTCTTCATATTTCTTCGTATCACATCTATATAGACAGGGACACCGTCTCCAAGGAAAATAACCTCCCTGCCTGTCTCGTTCAAAGCGTCAAGTATACAGACAATATCCATCGGCGCCTGAGGGATCACCGTCTCCATATCATACCCCTCACCCCGGGGTATAAATTCATAAGCCGCCGTGTAAACCTGATTGCGCCTTGCGTCCATCAGCGGGCAGACAAGCCTGTCCGTTCCCCACAGATTGTATGCCAGCCCCTCCAGAGTAGGCACCTCCACAAGCGGTTTTTTGAGAGCAAGTCCCAATCCCTTCGCCGTCGCAGACCCTATGCGCAGACCGGTAAAGGAGCCGGGGCCTGAGGCAACCGCAATCGCGTCCAGCGTATTCAAATCAAGCTCTATCATGCTGCGCAGTTCATCAAGCATCGGAAGCAGCGTCTGAGAATGTGTTTTTTTGTAATCAGTAATGTACTCCGCGAGGAGCACTCCGTCCTCAACCACGGCGACTCCCGCCGCCAGCCCTGAACTGTCCAGGCCCAAGATTTTCATGTCAGTCCGCCTTTCCCGTCCTCTCAACAGTGATTCTGCGGTAGTCAAAGCCCTTATTAGGATCTTTTTCTATCCTGATCGCGATCCTCCCCGCAGGCAGAATCTCCTCAACCAGCTCCGCCCACTCCACAATGCAGACTCCGTCGCCGTAAAAATAATCCTCCCAGCCCACTTCTTCCATCTCGTCCACAGAGGATATGCGGTAGACGTCAAAATGATAAAACGGCAGACGGCCGCCCTCATACATCTGCATAATGGTAAACGTAGGACTGCTCACCGTTTCATGTATGCCAAGACCGGCTGCAAATCCCTGGGCAAACAGAGTTTTCCCCGCTCCAAGATCTCCCGTGAGCGTATAAACTTCACCGGACCTGCTCTCCTGCCCCAGTCTCTTTGCAAATTCATATGTTTCCTCCGGACTGTGGCTTTCTTTTATTGTGCAATACGGCATATCCCTTTCGATTGGTTCCTCCTTCGGGCAGACCGCTCCGTCCTTTTTTATGCTCAGTTCCTTTTCATGCTCAACCGCGTATCTTCACCTTTTCCGGCGGCATATGAGTTGCAATCATTTCTATAACGGCAGTTTTTTTATCCTCCAACTGGTTTTTGGGGAAAATTGTGGCATTAACGCGTGAAGTGTATACGATAATGCTTCTTCCTGTGGACACCGCGCGATATAACTCCTCCCATGGGTACTGTATCTGATCCTCATCCTGGGATATGGTTATTCCGGTATCGTCCAGCAGATAGTGCAGTGGCTTGCGGAAGCTGGGATTAGATAACACCTGTTTCCTGCTTTTTATATAAAGTGAGCAGGGGAGGTATAACAAAAGTATGATGCCGAATACGATAAATGCCCAGCGCTGCGTGCCAAATGCCACCAGGATAAAAAGCGCCCCAAAGGTGCTTCCCACCACGCCCGCGGAACTGTTGTAGGTATGCCGCAGCATATAATCGTACAAGTCACCCGCTCCAATCTTTACGTCAAGCTCTATCATACTCAGCCGTTCTCCTCATCTCTGTGATACTTCATCCCAATGCCTGTCCCGTACGAAAAAGCACCCACTGGCAGGTGCTTTTTTTAGTTTCCGTCTTTTATGAATTTTACTCTAAAACCTGATAAAATGCAAGATAAAATCTTCGACGTGCTCATCAAAGTCTTCGCCACGCTCATCAAATGGTAACAGCTCGGCATTTACCTGGCAAGTCACGCCCGGTACTGCCGATATTCTCCCGACAGACACGCTTTCGCTCGGTTGCGCACGTAACGGATGCCGTCAAATTATGCCCTGCATTGACAGAATGATCAGAACACAGGTTGCGATAACGGCTGCGGGCACCAGGATAAGTCCCACGTTTCCGTGCTTTCCGTCGTTTTGCGACATGGCGACCAGACCGCTTTTTCTCAGTGCCTTCACAATAGGTTTATAGAGCAGAAATGTAAAACCTGCGTTCAGTCCTGCCTTTAAGAGATTAAACGGCAGGAACACGGGCAGCAGCATACCCGCCACCACATCTCTGGGAGTTCCCATGTAGATCGGGGTAATAAGGTAATTCCACAGCACCATCACGGCCGCCATCGCCAGACTTCCCGCGATAAGACCCGCCACCGCCCCTTTCAGGGTACGTTTTTTCTTATAGACATACGCGGCTGTACAGGCAAAGGAGCATGACGAGATAATGTTCATAATACATCCCAGAGGTCCCGTTTCACTCACGGTAACCATTTCCACCACCGACACAAGCACAGATACGACAAAGGATGACAGAGGCCCCCATATAAGCCCGCCAAGGGTGATAATTACATCCTTTGGATCATACTTCAGAAACGGCGCAGCCGGAAATATGGAAAATCTTCCGACGTACATAACAATATACGCGATTGCGCTGAGCATGGCCAGTGTGGTAATTTTTTTTGTTTTGTCGTTCATAATGTTTTCCTCCTGAATATCTGTCTTTTAGACAGTTTATTTAGGAAAATTCTTCTGTCCGCCGTCGTCAGGCGCAGTTTAAAAAACCCCGAAGCCAATCGGTTTCGGGGTTTTGCTGCACGATTCAGAGCATGCGCAAAAGCGCACATTTTATAACGCGCGTTCTTCTTTCATCCAGACTTTACTGTTGGTTCCGGAGTTTCACCGAATCAGCCGCAGGTACAGGCTTTTGCACCTTTCCTGCAGGTCGCGGACTTTACCGCCAGTAGGGAATTTCACCCGACCCCGAAGAATTTTCTTTTTCATTATCCTACTACAGGCCGGAGAGCCTGTCAAGCCCCCCTGCTCCATTTAATAAACAAACCATTGTTGCCGTTTCATGAACAAAGCAACATTTCAGCCGCTCCGCCGCATTCAGCCCGGGAATGTCGATGTTCTCCTGACAGACCGTGTGAGCACGTCGGCACTTGGCGAGGTACTTTCGAGCCTAGTGTCCGTTAC
>CANQSE010000087.1 GCA_947626405.1 uncultured Acetatifactor sp.
AAAATCATTATCCAAGAGGGCTGCGCATATAAGACGTATAAAAACACGGAATAAAGGCACTGATTATATAAGATATAAAGATATGAAAACACAGATTATATACGAAGACAGCTTTATAATTGTAGTGCAAAAGCCCTCAGGGCTCGCCACCCAGACCGCACGCGTCGGACAGCCCGACGTAGTCAGCGAATTAAAGAACCACCTGGGCCGCAATCCATATCTTGGCATCGTGCACCGCCTTGATCAGCCTGTGGAGGGATTGATGGTATTCGGAAAGACAAGGCCGGCGGCAGCGTCACTTTGCTCGCAGCTGGAAAATAAAACGCTTAAAAAACGCTACCTGTGCGTGATCTGCGGAAAAGCTCCCATGAGTGAGGGACATCTTGAGGATTTACTCATTAAAGATGACTCCGGCAGCGCCGCGATCGTCCCTGACGGGCGGGCAGCGGATTTTCCAAACGCCAGGCACGCATCCCTGGAATACAGGATCATACAGGAAAAAAACGGTGATTTCTGTCTTTCTCTGGCGGACGTATCTATCGACACGGGGCGTTTCCATCAGATACGCGCGCAGATGGCCCACGCCGGAATGTGCCTTCTCGGAGATTTCAGATACGGCAGCGACGACTCGAGGGAGCTTTCGCGTCTTCTGCATACGGATTGCGTATCTCTCTGCGCCTACAGTCTTGATCTGACGCATCCTTCCTCCAAAAAGTCCCTTCATTTCCAAATAGTTCCGCAGGGAAAAGGTTTTGAATTTTTTTCATTTTGAGCGGATTATTTCCGTGTAAAAAGCTCCATACTATTTCCGGATAAAACCTGTTTGGTATCGCGGAGAAAGGACCGGAAATCGTATGGTGGAAAAGCTCAGACAAAACCGACTTGTAACGCTGCTTCTGCTGACAGGAGCAGTTTATTTTTTTCTGAAGGTGATCGCGCCTCTTACCGCTCCGGTGCTGATCGCAATGCTTTTTGTAACCATTTTCGGACCGCTGCTTAAGAGACTGCAAAACCGTCTCCGCATCCCCCGTCAGATCGGGGCGCTGCTTCTGCTTTTGATCGCATGCACCGTCCTGGGACTGCTGGCGTGGGTGTTTTTTTCCTGGATCGTCGGGAGCCTGCCCAAATGGATCGGCGGACTGGACTCCCTGGAGGAGGGGCTGTCGGTGGTTGTGCGAAAGATATGTCATTCCGTCGGCAGCACTATCGGCATTGACAGCCATTATCTGGAGCAGACCATCCTGTCACGTATACAGGACAGCATTGATTATTTTCAACAGCAGTTCGTACCCGGAATGTTGTCACAGTCGCTCGAGTGCGTGAGGGCCTTCGGCTCCTTCGGAGCTTTTTTGATTATCTTTATCATTTCCACCGTACTTCTTGCAAAGGATTACGATAAAATAATGAACATGCTTTTGGAGCGGGAGGAATACCACCTTGTTCTTAAAATCATATGCAGCATAATACGTTACATCGCCACCTACATGAAAGCGCAGCTTATAATAATGAACATCATCGGGATTCTGGCGGCGGTGTCACTGGGTCTCAGCGGTATAAGAAACGGTATTCTCTGGGGATTGCTGGCAGGACTTCTCGACAGCCTGCCTTTTATCGGAACGGGCGTGGTGCTTGTTCCGCTTGGCATCCAGCAGATATTCTACGGCCATTATTATCGCGCCCTGACCTGCCTTCTTCTCTATATTGCGTGCATAGTTATACGCGAGCTTCTTGAGCCGAAGCTTATCGGGAAGCGCGTAGGGGTGTCGCCCATTGCCATTCTTCTGTCACTTTATGCAGGGTTTAAGTTGTTCGGAATATGGGGAATCATCGAAGGTCCACTGGGATTTGTTATCATTTATCATACCTATCTCAATTTAAACGGTAATTTACAGGAAAATTAAATTATTTGACTACTGTTTCCTTTCGTCATATGATAAGATACATGATGGAGGAAAATAAAATGCCGCGCAGGATTATAAAACAGCTTTTGGACTATGCCGCCTGTATGTGTATCATATTAATATTGGTTATCATGCCTTTCTACAACAGGGAGGGGTATAGTCACATCGGCACGGACAAATCCTTCTTTTTTAATTCCGCATGCTATTATATCGGATGGGTAGTCGCTCCCGTTACGGCTTTGCTTTTGATTATCACTGTTTTTTCGCTGAAGAAGGATTTCCTTAAATACTTAAGGCGGACCCTGTCCGTCACGGATCTCTTAGCGGCAGGATACGGCCTGGTTCTGACACTTTCCTTGTTTTTTTCCGATTTTCGCACGGACGCTCTGTGGGGCTCTGCAGGATGGTACATGGGATATTGGCCGCAGATGTTCTTTCTTATGATATATTTTCTGATCTCCAGGTTCTGGAACCCCGGGAAGTGGGCGGTACACCTTGGTTTGCTCGCGTCGTTTCTTGTATTTTTGCTGGGATTTCTTAACCGTTTTAACATAGATCCCCTTAACATGGGCACGGGGTTGAGCGGATTTATATCAACCATAGGAAATATCAACTGGTACTGCGGGTATTTCACTTCCATATTTTTCGTCGGCGCGTCGCTGTTGTGGCTTGGCGCATGGCGGAAAAAATACCAATTCTTCCTGCTTGTACTTTATGTCCTGACAGGATTTGCCACACTTGTAAGCCAGGGCAGCGACAGCGGAATTTTTACCCTGGTAATTCTTATGACGACAATGTTTTTACTGTCCGCACGGGACGGCGACAGAATGAGAAGGTTCTGGCTTTTGATGACATTGCTTGGATGCTCCTGCATGATCACATGTCTTGTGCGGCGGCTCCAACCCGCGGATTCATACGTCTTTGACACCGGATTTGCAAAATATATTACAACCCCCGCAGCCTGCGTACTAATCACGGTTCTGTCGGCCTCTGTCCTGGCTCTCATTGCCGTTTCCCAAAAAAGTAAGCGCTATCCGTCCGGGCTGTTTCGTATTCTTCCGTACTGCACTGCGGCCGCGCTGGCAGGATGCCTTCTTCTCTATGCTGCTGCCGTCGTGTTAAACACCCGATATCACTTCTCCGACAACCCTTTCCTTACCTTCAACATGAAATGGGGAAGCGGCCGTGGCGCCACATGGATTGCGGGTATAGGCTGTTTTCGCGAACAAAATATTCTGCACATTCTGTTTGGCACAGGGCCGGATACAATGTCTGCTTATATTTATACGAAAGGCAGTCCCGAGCTTCTTGAAATTGTGAATACCGCCTTCGGAAGCGCTGTCCTAACAAACGCCCACAACGAATGGATTACCGTGCTGGTAAACACCGGCATCCTTGGACTTACTGCTTTCTTTGGCATGTTTTACACCGGCATGTACCGCTTTATACGCAGAATCGGCAGGGATCCGTATGTCTGCTCATGCGGCATATGTCTTCTGGCAAACCAGGTCAACAATATTTTCAGCTTCCAACAGGCCATGAACACATCCACCGTCTTTGTCATTTTTGGAATAGGTGCAGCTTTTATTCGAGCTTCCTCAGACAAATCAGGCGCTTGAACTGTTTAAGCACAGCAAAGTACAGCAGGCTGCATACGAGCAGCATGACAAAATTGGCTTGTCACATCCAGTAGGTCTCGCCCTGGCACAGTCTTATCCAGAAAACAATGCCGCAGTAGCACTGATATGCCAGAATCCCCCATGATGTTATCAAAAAACCATATCGCAGATATCGGTTTTCCCATATTCCCGTGGGAGCTCTCATCAGCTTCAGAAGCTTCACTACGCTATACAGGACAATCATAAAAATCCCGAATGAATATCCCCACATGAAATTCCCGTCTCTTGCCCGCGTTCCGTTTTCAGAGAGAAATGTCACCTGTAAGAGCGCAATTCCCCACATCAGCCAGAAAAAAAGATACCATTTATCTCTGAAAAGCTCTTTCCATAAAAATACAAGCACAAAAAGAGGAAACGCCACCGACAGGATAAGCGTCGCCTTTGGATGCAGGCTGTGAAGCGTAAGAGTATAGCCGTAATTCAACTCAATGCTGTTTCCCGTGTCATTGCCAAACAGCACCATATTCTGCCACAGAACCACCAGAACCGAAGGAATAACAGTCAGACCAAAGATAAATATCCTGGAAAAAGGCACCTTCCGAAAGAGGTCCCACAAAAGAAACAGCGCCATCGTCGGTGCAAATACCAGAAAAAAACTGGGTTTTACGGCATTTGCCAGGATAAGCGCACCCGCCATAAACAACCAGTCCTTCACTGAAAGCCCCTCCCGGTATTTCTCCTCAAGGCGCAGATAGAAAAGCAGCACTAAAACGCCGCAGAATTTCATACAAATATAGGTTGAATTGTGCCATATTGAAGGGGACTGATATCCGATATAACGCTGATAATGAGCAGCCTTCACATAAAACGGCATGGCGACATTACAGAGAAAGCCAAGTAGCAAAAAAAGCCACTCCGGCACGCTCCCGCAACCCGCTCTGACCGACATTTCCCGAAGCAGACGGGTCGTAAGCGCTATTGTCCCCAGCGTTATAAGTCCCAAAAACAGCGCCGTCAGGATATTTCCCCAGGGCATCAGAAAAAAAAGCTGATATATGAGCGCAGTCAGCGAATAAAACCAGTGATCCTCCACCGCCATTTTAATATGGTATGGGAGATCGGAGTCAAAGGGCATACCTTCCACATAAAATGTCTGTTTATAATAAAGATAGACACAGAAAACGCCGTAAACAAAAATCAGCGATCTCATTATACTTTCAGGGATCCTGCTTTTTTTCATTTCCGCTTTCCCTTTCCGGTACAGCCTGACGGCTGCCCTGCAGGTATTTTTCTTTCGTTATCTTATTATAAACATTTCATCCGTCAATTGCAATGTTCTTTGAATTACTTCTGTTTTTTCCGACGTTCCTTGAGGCGCTCGTTTAGGCGCTTTTTCTTATTCTTTTTTTTCTTTTTTCTGTATTCCTCGATATCCACAATTTTTTCCCTGAGCCGATAACTGTCTTCGTACTCATCCAGAAGGGCGGTGAGCTCAGCCATATCCTTCTGCCACATTGCGTATACCTCCTCCGCGGGATAGGAAAGCAGAGTCTTTTCCGAATAATGCAGTCCAAAGCAATTCGGTGCATGCAGATAACTGAGCATCCTCTGTTCGTTGAGCTCGTCGTCAACCCAGCGCTCCGCCTCTGTCATTTCCTCATAGGGTTTTTTCTCTCTTATATCAAAGCCCAGCCACAGTAAGATTCTTTTCTTTATCGTAAGTATATTGCCTCCCTTATCTGGTAAGTTTTTTTTCTTTATCATAAGTATATTACCTCCCTTATCTATTATCATATCACAAAGGATGTAAATGTTCCATAGTTTTTTTAAAAATTTTTACGAACTATAAACAAAAAAGAATATCAGGCATAATAATCTGCTTTTCCTATAAAAAAAGGGGGCTGCCTCCTGTCCGGGCGTCTAAACTTTAAACCTATAGCCGACGCCCCATATTGTTTCGATATACTGTGGCTTTGCCGTATCGGCCTCTATCTTTTCCCGAATTTTTTTAATGTGTACCGTCACGGTGGCAATATCGCCTATTGAATCCATATCCCATATTTCCCTGAACAATTCTTCTTTTGTAAAAACATGGTTCGGGTTTTCCGCAAGGAATGTGAGAAGGTCAAATTCCTTTGTTGTAAACGGTTTCTCCACTCCGTCCACGTATACCCTGCGGGCCGTCTTGTCAATTCGTATACCCCTTATCTCCACTATGTCGTTCTGCGGCTTCTGGTTCATGCCCACAAGCCTCTCATACCTTGCCAGGTGCGCCTTTACCCTCGCCACAAGCTCACTGGGGCTGAAGGGCTTCGTCATGTAGTCGTCCGCTCCCAGTCCGAGCCCTCTTATCTTGTCAATATCGTCTTTTTTCGCAGACACCATCAGAATAGGAATATTTTTTTCCTCTCTGATTCTGCGGCAGACTTCAAATCCGTCCATCCCGGGCAGCATCAGATCCAGAATCACGAGATCATAATTTCCCGCCACCGCAGTCTCCAGCCCCTGATCTCCCGAATTGCAGATATCCACCTGGAAATCGCTGAGTTCAAGATAATCCTTTTCCAGATCCGCAATGGCAGTCTCATCCTCGATAATCAGAATTTTGCCCATAATTCCCTCCTTGCAATTTAGTGTACGCCGTCGCCGTCCTGCAGTTCAATATATTTTCTGAGTACAAAGTGCATACAGGTCCCCTCGCCCTCTTTGCTGGTGGCCCATATATAGCCTCCGTGATCCTCAATTATCTTCTTTACGATGGAAAGCCCTATTCCGCTGCCGCCCTGAGCCGAATTGCGCGAAGCGTCCGTCCTGTAAAACCTCTCAAAAATTCTTGGCAGATCCTTCTGGGCGATGCCCTTGCCGTTGTCCTCAATCTCGATCCGGATGGAATCGGCCTCGTCGAGGATCCTTATGTCTATAGTCCCCTGCGGCTTATCCATATATTTCACGCTGTTGCTTATGATGTTGTTGATAACCTTTTTCATCTGCTCCGGGTCAGCTATTACCCTTACGTCAGGCTGCGTCAGATTGGAATAGTTAAGCCGTATATTTTTTGATTCAAGCTCCAGACCCACCTCCTCTATGCAGTCCCCGAAGTAATCCGCCACATTGATGCGGTGAAAATTGTAGGGGATGCGGTTATTGTCAATACCCGAATAAAAGGTAAGCTCGTTTATGAGCTTCTCCATGTCGTTCGCCTTGTTGTAGATGGTCTTGATATATCTGTCCATTTTTTCAGGGGTGTTTGTGACTCCGTCCATTATCCCCTCCACATACCCCTTTATAGCTGTTATGGGCGTCTTTAGGTCGTGCGAGATATTGCTTATAAATTCCTTGTTCAGCTTTTCATTCTGTCTGCCTTCCTCGGTGGATTCCTTAAGCCTTAACCTCATATCCTCATAATTGCGGTACAGATCCCCTATCTCGCCCTTTGCATCGGTCTCAAGCGCATACTCAAAATTGCCCTCCTTGATCTCCCGCATGGCGATGTTGAGCTCGGTGATTGGCTTAAACACTCCCCTGTGGATCCACCTTGTCAGCATGAAGCCCGTAAATATCAGGATCAGCACGATTGCAATCATCATATCCACCAGAAAGTGGCGCGATATGAGGGCGTTTATCCTCGTGACGACAAAGGCGCTTCCCTTGCTGCCGTCAGGAAACTCAAAGTCAAGCTGCTTTACAAGCTTGCCGTATTCGCCGAGATACAATCCGGAGTTTTCAATCAGATCTCCCTCGCCATAGGCCGGCAGCTTGGAAAAAATCAGCTTTGCCGCCTCCTCGTTACCCGCATAGTATAGCTCCGAATCTTTGCGTATGATTATATAGGCTGATCTGCGGGCCACCTTTTCGCTGAGCCCGTCAAGGTATTCCCTGTCGGCAAGCAGGGCGGAATCCTCCTGCGCCTGCTTCTGTAGCGTAAGATATATGTCCTCCGTATATTTCACAATGTCCTGCATATTGTCGGACATATAGGAGTAATCCACTTTTTCCGGGGGAAGGCCCTTCTGGTCGTTCATCAGTATCAGACCTATACCGCAGAATGAGAACGCTATTAACGCCAGAGGAAGCACTATTATTATAATGAAGGTGACTCTGAGCCGGGTTTTGAA